>DATADI010000049.1:0-9945 GCA_036258615.1 Thermomonospora sp.
GGCGGCCCGGCGCGCCGGGCGGGCCCCCTTCCCGGCGAGCGCGGAGGGGAGGTGATCGCCTAGCAGACCGGACGCGCCCATGAGCGGCGCCGGCGGACCGGCCCGGGACACGCCACCCGACCGGCCGCCTTCGAGCGATCACTTCGACCGTTGCGACCCCTGACCCGCGGAGACCCCCGTCTCCGCGGGTTCCGCATGCGCGCGGCCCGGGGGGCGGTCACAGAGGGCGGCGCCAGATCTGGCCGACGAGGTCGCGGCCGAAGCTGTGGTGCGGCTCCTCGCTCTCCAGGACGAACCCGGCCCGCTGGTAGACGCGGCGGGCGGCGTCGAGGCAGTCGTTGGTCCACAGCATCATCTCGGCGTATCCGGCCCCGGCGGCGAAGCGCAGGCACTCGTCCACCAGGCGGGTGCCGACGCCCAGGCCCCGGGCCGACGGCTCGACCAGCAGCAGCCTCAGCTGGGCCGTCCGGTCGTCCTTGCGGACGCAGAAGACGCAGCCCACCGGCTCGCCGCCGGCTTCGGCGATCCAGGCGTTCTCGCGTTCCGGGTCGTGGTGCTCGACGTAGTCGGCGACGATGCGGGCCACCAGCGCCTCGTAGGTGGAGTCCCAGCCGTACTCCTCGGCGTACAGGGCGCCGTTGCGCTGCACCACCCAGCCGAGGTCGCCGGGCCGCAGCGGGCGCAGCACGCAGGGCTCCTTCCCATCGGACGGCGCGCCGAGGATGCCCTCGACCGTGCGCATCGCGTCCAGGAGCCGCCGTCGCCGCGGGCCGGGGAGCCTCTCCAGCAGGGCGCCGATGTCCTCGCTGGAGCGCCGGTCGAGCGTGGCGTACAGGTCGCGGCCCGCGGGGGTGAGCCGGACGACCTGGCGGCGGGCGTCGTCGGCGGAGCGCTCGCGCACGACCAGGCCGTCGTTCTCGAACCGGGTGAGCATCCGGCTGAGGTAGCCGGGGTCCAGGCCGAGGTCACGGCGCAGCGCCACCACCTCGGTGCGCTCGCGCCGCCCCAGCTCGAAGACGACGCGGGCCTCGGTGAGCGAGTACGGGCTGCGGAGCATCCCCTCGCCGAGCACTCCGATGACCCCGGTGTAGAAGCGGTTGAAGCCGCGGACGGCGGCGATGTCGGCGGCGGGGACGGGCATGGGCGGACCCCCTCGAAGATCTTTGACTCAGTCAAAGATAAGGGTGCGCGCGAGCCCCGTCCAGGGGTTCACGGAGGGTCAGGCCAGGGCGCGGGCGTCCCGCACGATCCGGCGCTCGACGAAGAACGCCAGGAACGGCACCAGCCCGGCGGACACCATGATCAGGAACTGCTTCAGCGGCCAGCCCGCCCGCCGGTACAGGTCGAAGGCGAAGCCGAGGTAGACGATGTAGAGCAGCCCGTGGATCGGCGAGATGATCCCCGAGGGGGTCGGGTTGCCGCCGATGTAGCGGATCGGCATGCCGACGAAGACGACCATCAGCAGCATCACGCCGACGACGAGGGCCAGGACGCGGTACCGGTTGATCGCCGCTTCCACAGTTCACCTTCCATGTCACGCAGAGGGGTACGGGCGGGGTCGCGCCCTCAGTCGCGCCGGTGGGCCTCGCTGTTGAGGCGGGCGAGGTAGCGGTTGTAGGCCGCCAGGTCCTCGTCCTCCTCCTCGTGCCGGGCGATGATGGCGGCCTTGGCCGGGGGCTCGGCGGGCTTCAGCGGGAGCTTCGGCCTGGGCGCGCCGTCGTCGTTCAGCTCGTCACGGATCATCTTGATCCACATGACGATCACGAAGACGGCGAAGATGGGCCACTCGAAGACGTAGGCCCAGCTGCGGTCGTTGCCCTCCTGCGCCCGGCTGAGCTGCCACCACCCGAACGCCAGGAACGCGCCGCACAGCGTCACCGCGAGCGCGTGCAGCCCCAGCCAGCCGGGAGTGAGAAACCGTCGCACGTCTTGAGCGTACCGCCGGGTCGGCGAGCCCTGGACGACCCCCCGCCGTGCCGCCTGCCAGCACGTCCAGCATCCCGGTCACGGTGGCGTTCCACGGGTACCGCTCGGCGCGGGCGCGGGCCGCCGCGCGCCGCTCGCCCTCCGGCAGGGCGAGCACCCGCCGGACGCCGTCGGCGAAGCCCGCCGGGGTGGGGGCGGCCATGACCCCGGCACCGTGGACGACCAGTTCGCGCGCCGCGCCCCGGTCGGGGACGACGACGGGCGTGCCGCAGGCCATCGCCTCCAGGACCGCCAGCCCGAACGCCTCGACCGGGCACGTGGTCAACGCCACATCGGCCTCGGCCAGCAGCCGCGCCACCTCCGAACGCTGGGGCACGTGCCCGTGGAACCGCACGGGCAGCCGTTGCGTTTCCGCCACCGCCTTGAGCCGTGCGGCCTGGGGGCCGTCACCGACGATGTCCAGCCGTACGTCGAGTCCCTGGGCGTGCAGTTCCCGCAGTGTGGCCAGGGCGAGCCCGGGTTGTTTCTCCTTGGACAGCCGCCCCAGGTGGACCAGCCGCACCGTCGAGTGCTGTGCACGGGGCAGCGGGTGGAACGTGGTGAGGTCCACGCCGAGGGGCACGCGGTGCAGGCAGGGCGCGCCGATGCGGGAGAACTCGGCGGCGGCGAACGCCGAGGTGGCGACGACGGCGTCGAACATGGCGGCGAGCCTGCGGTTCCACCGGTCGACCACCGGCTCCAGGGGGAACCACGCCGGTGTACGGGGCGCGAGGATGGCGTCGAGGCGTTCGTGGGACAGCAGCACCGAGCGCACGCCGTGCCGCCGGGCCCAGGACGCCGCAACGGTGAGCGTGGCCTTGTCGGAGACCTCGATGACGTCCGGGCGCAGGCGGGACAGGACCCGCAGCACGGGGCCGGGGTCCAGGACGAGCCGGTAGCCGGGGGCGACCGAGGGGCCGGGCACGGTCACCACCGTGCCGTCGGCCGTCTCCGTACGGGTGTAGGCGCGGCCGGGGATCACCAGGGTGCGTTCGTGCCCGGCGGCCGAGTAACCCTGTCCGAGCATGTTGACCGCCGTGCGGAGCCCTCCGGAGACGGGGCTGTAGAGGTTGGCCAGCTGGGCTACCTTCACCGCGCCTCGCCTACGAGCGCCTGGTAGGTCATGGGCCGTCCCCCGGAGGCGAGGGCGTGGTCGATCGCCGTCAGCGCCGCCGCGCGCAGTCCCGGGCGGGCGAGGTCCGCCGGATGCAGCGCGATGCGGAACGGTGCGCCGGTCCGGGTGAACGCGCGTGCCCCCGCCACCATGAGCCGGGCCCCGGTCCGCTCCCCCGTGCCTCCGGGACGGTGTGAGAGGGCGGGCATCCGCCGGGCGCGGCCCGTTCTGAGGTCGTGTACCGCGAGGTGGCTCGTCCAGTAGGCGAAGTCCAGGTCCGCCAGGGCCTGCCGAGTGCCCGGTGAGGCCAGCCAGCCCGGTGGGGTGAAACCGGTGACGCGCATCCCGACACCCTCGAGTTCCTCAAGTCCCTGCCGGAGGAGGGCGTGCGCCTGGGTCCTGGTGAGTGAGCAGAACTCCGCCGCGCCTCGGGCGAGCACACGGTTGGCAGCCTGCCGCCAAGGGACACCTCCGGGGATCCCCGCGTGACGGAAGCCGTGAAGGGACAGCTCATGGCCGTTGGCCGCCGCGGTGTGCAGGTAGGAGACCAGGTCCGGATCCTTGGCGAGGCCCGGACCCTCACCGTAGGGGCCGGGGATCACCAGGAGCGTGCACGGCACGTTCCGTTCGTCCAGCGCGGCGACCCACTCGGCGATGGGCTCGAACGTCGAGGGCGCCACATCATGCACCGACACCACGAACACGCTCATGCGGCCTGCCTCGTGGTGGCCCCGTACATGACGTCGGTGTAGTGGCCGAGCAGTTCCTCACAGATGACGTCCCAGCCTCGTCCTCGGACGGAACGGAAGGCGTCGCGGCTCATCCGCCACCGCAGCGCGGGATCGGACACCAGCGTCTCGACGGCCGCCCGCATCTCGGTGCCGTCGTCGGGGGCGTAGAGCAGCCCGTTGTAGCCGGACCGCACCAGGTCCAGCGGGCCTCCCGCAGCGGGCGCCACCACCGGGACACCGCACGCCAGCCCCTCCTGGACGGCCTGGCAGAACGTCTCGTCCGCGCCGGTGTGGACGAACACATCCAGGGAGGCAACCAGTTCCGACAACTCCCCTCCGGTGCGGAACCCGGTGAACACCGCGTCCGGCAGCAGCCGCCGCAGCCGGGGTCCTTCCGGCCCGTCCCCGATGATGACGAGCCGGGAGCCGGGGATGCCCACCAACCGCGTGAGCATTTCAGGACGTTTCTCGGCGGCGAGGCGTCCCACGTAGCCGACGAGCACCTCGCCTCCGGGGGCGAGCCTGGCGCGCACGGCCTCCGAGCGGTGCCGGGGGTGGAAAGCTCCGTGGTCCACGCCCCGCGCCCACAGGGCCAGCCGCGGCACACCCCGCCGTTCCAGCTCACCGAGGACGGGCGTGGACGGTACGAGCGTGCGGTCCGCCCACCCGTGGATGCGGCGCAGCCACCACCACACCAGCGGCACGGCCGTCCCCATCCGGTAGCGCCGCGCGAAGCCCGCCATGTCGGTCTGGAACACCGCGACCGCCGGAACGTCCAGCCGCCGCGCCGCCGCCAGCCCTCCCGCGCCCAGCACGAACGGGGAGGCGAGGTGCACGACGTCGGGGGCGAAGTCCCGCAGCACGGCTCCCAACCGCCCGGTCGGGACGCCCACGGTGAACGACTGGTAGAACGGCAGGCAGAATCCCGGGACGGACTCCACGGGCTGCCCGGCGTAGTGCCCGGGAGCGGGTTCGGGGGCGACGATGAGCATCTCGTGGCGCCTGGCGGCGAGCTGCTCGGCGACCCGGCAGACCGAGTTGGTGACCCCGTTGATGCGCGGCAGGAACGACTCGGTCACGATGGCGACTCTCACGGCGCAGAGCGTGACCGCGCCGTCCGACGCCCGTGCCGCCCGCCAGCGCCCATCCGGGAAACAACAGGCGAACGTCACGGCGCGCGCCCGGGGATTCGCCGGACACGCCGAAAATGTCGGCGCCCGTCGCTAACTTCCGGACATGGCAACGGCACAGGCATACGCCTACACACGCCCCTCCGGGCTCGCCGGAGACCTGCTCGGCCTGGCGACCTCCGGCGGCGTCACCGGCTCGGGCCCGGCGGCGCACCCCCACTTCTTCAGCGGGCTGCTGACCCGGCCGGCCCCCGCGGCGGCGGCCCTGCTCGGCCTGGCCGACGTGGCCCAGGCCCGCTACCACCAGCCCCGGCTCACCGGGATGCGCGACCCGGTGGTCACCTGCAACGGCGACCGGCTGCGCATGGAGTCGTTCTCGGCGTGCTGCGGCGTGTACGCGCGGCTGGACGTGCTGCAACCCGCCCTGGACGGCGAGGTGCACGAACGCGGCACCACCAACGTCGACGTCATCGGACCGCTGCGCGAGGCCCTGGCACGGGTCGGCGGGACCGATCCGCTGCACCTGGCGGTCGGCGACGACGAGCTGGCCGTGACCACGCTGGACGGCGCGGTGGTGGAGAAGAAGGTCCCGCTGCCCGAGCGGTGGCTGCGTGGGTTCGCCGAGGTGCAGGTCATCGCCGCCGGGTTCGACCTGCGCGCCGAGCTGGGCCGTGCCGAGGCCGTGCGGTTCCTGCGGGGGCTGCCGCAGTCCGGGCGCGGGGAGCTGTGGGCGGTGCCCGCCGGGCGATCGCTGCGGCTGTCGTCGCGGCCCGTGCCGGGGGCGGTGTGCCTGGCCGGTCCGCAGCGCCTGGCCACCGCGCACCCGCTGCTGCGGTTCGCCCGCGCGCTGCGCGTCTACGGCCCGCCCGTGACGGCCGGGTCGCCACCTGTCGCCAGCGCGTGGGAGCTGGAGCTGCCCGGGATGCGCTACGTGCTGACGCTGTCGCCGGAGGTGCGGCGCGGGTTCTCCGGTGAGGGCGCGGTGCTGGAGTCCCTCGCCACCGACGAGGCCGCCGGTGACGCCGACCTGCTGGGCGCGCTGCTGGCCTTCGAGCCCCGCGTCGAGCCCGACGTCCTCGCCGAGCGCAGCGGCCTCCCCCTGGAGCGCGTGCGGGCCGCGCTCACCCAGCTCGGCACGTCCGGCCGCGTCGGGTACGACACCGCCGAGGCCGCCCACTTCCACCGCGAGCTGCCGTACGACCCCGACCGGGTCGCCGCGATGAACCCGCGGCTGCGGGCGGCGCGCGCCCTGGCCGACGGCGGCGCGGTCCGGTTCACCGCCCCGGGCCTGGCGGTGGTGACCGTGGACGGCCGGGCCCGCCAGGTCCGCCTCGACGGCGACCAGGGCTCGTGCACCTGCCCGTGGTGGGCCGACCACCGTGGCGGCCGGGGTCCCTGCAAGCACGTGCTCGCCGCCCGGATGGTCCACCGGGCCACCCGTGCCGACGAGGAGGTCGCCTCCCGATGAGCGTCTGGGACGACGTGCGCCCCGTGATCGCCTCGGGCGACCAGCGGCGGCTGGTGGCCGCGCTCCGCGGGCTGGGGCCCGAGGAGCGGCGCACGGTGGCCGACGCGCTGCCCGGCTACCTGCGGTCGGAGCGCTCACGGCGCGGCTGGATCAACGCGGGGCTGGCCTACACGCTGCTGCTCGCCGGGGTCGCCACGATCGGCGGGCCCGCAGCGGCGGCGACCTGGGCGGCCCGGTCCGACCTGCGGGGCTGGTCCGGCGACTCCCGATCCGCGAAGCGGCTGGCCGGGCTCGTCGCCGAGGTCCTCGGGCACCGCACGCCCGAGTGGCGCGCCGAGTTCGCCCGGCGGGTGGGCGAGGGGCTCCGCCCCAACCGGGTCGACGAGGAGCAGAGCCTCTGGCACATCACGGCGCGCCTCACGCGCGACGCGGGCCTTCCGCCGCCCGACGGCGACGCGTTCGTCCTCGGCTGGATCCGCTGGGCCGTCGACCGGATGCCCGGCCCCGGCGACCTGGCCTGCGACCCGTACCTCGACACGCTGACACCCCGGCTCTTCGAGGCGGACGGCGTCGGGGCCCTGCTCCAGTGGGAGG
Source organism: Thermomonospora sp. (assembly GCA_036258615.1). Classification (GTDB taxonomy): domain Bacteria; phylum Actinomycetota; class Actinomycetes; order Streptosporangiales; family Streptosporangiaceae; genus Thermomonospora. The sequence continues at coordinate 7,003 of DATADI010000049.1, forward strand.
CGGGCCTGCCCGAGTCCCAGGCGTCGTGGGGCAGGACGCTGGCGATCCTGGCCCGGGACGGCAGGCTCAAGCGCGACCTGCTGCTCGACGGCTGCGTGCGGCGGTTCCTGCGCGGCGGCAGGCCCCAGGACCTGCGCTGGTTCGTGTGGCTGCACGACCTGCTGGAGCCCACCCCGCAGGAGACCGCCGCGCGGCTGCGCGACTACCTGCGGCTGCTGCCCGCCGCGAGCGGCCCCGTCGCCGACGTGGCCTTCCGGGAGGTCCGCCGGGCCGACGAGGACGACCCGCTCGCCGCGGGCGACTTCACCGAGGCCGCCGAGGCGCTGCTGTTCCGGCCGGAGAAGAAGCTGGTCCGCGCCGCGCTGGTGTGGATGGGCCGTACCGCCAGGGCGCGGGGCCGGGTCGACGCCACGCTGTGCGCCGCCGCCACCGCCTTCGCCCACGAGGACCTCGACCTGCGCGAACGGGCGGTGAAGCTCGCCGTCCGGCACGCCGCCAAGGCCGCCGACGAGGCCCGCCACCAGGTCCGGGAGGCGGCCGTCGACCTTCCCGCCGACCTGCGCGCCCTGGTGGCCGAGTCCTGCGGTCCCCTCGACGCGCCGTCCGCTCCCCCGCCGCCGGCCGGGCCGCCGCCGTACTCGCCGCGCCCCGCGCCGGTGCCGATCGCCTCTCCCGCCGAGCTGGCCGAGGAGCTGGCCGCCCAGGCGCGCGGGACGCGGGAGTGGGCCGACACCGAGCGGCTGCTGGCGGGGCTGGTCGAGCACGCCCACCGCGACCCCGGCGGCACCCGCGAGGCGCTGGCACGGGTGGTGCCCGACGCGTTCCCCTGGGCCGAGCACGTGAACGACCCGCTCGACACGGGCCACCTGGACGGCGGCCTGGCGGCGGGCGCCCGCGCCATCGTGTGGCACCACCTGGGGCACGCCAGGTCCACGCCCATGTCGGCGTTCCTGCGCGACGTCGCCGACGCCGACCGCGACCCCGCCTTCGAACGGTTCCGCACGTGGCGGATCCACGCGGCGGTCCAGGCCGTCGGCAGGGCCCCGGTGCTGCTGGCCACTCCCACCGAGGCCGACGGCCACGTGGACCCCGACGTCCTGGTGGAGCGGATGGCGCTGCTGGAGGAGGCCGGTGTCAAGCCGTCCCTGCCCGACCTCAACCAGGCGTTGCTGCGGGTGCCGCGCGACATCGGGGCCGACGCGGTACGACGCGCCCGCGGGTTCACCTCCCCCGCCGGGCGGATCGTCGCCGGCTGGCTCGGCGGCGGCGGGCTGCCCCCGCTCGACGTGACGTGCGCGCCGCTCACGCTGCCCCGGCCGACGTACCTGGGCTATCCGACGTACCGCACGCAGGACGTCCCGGCCACGCGCGTCCTGGCCACCGTGACGCTCCCCGACGACACCCCCGAGGTCATCTCCCGGCTCTGCAGGCTTCCCCAGACCGGAACGTGGACCCGGCTGTTCACCGGCTGGCTGTCCTGGACCGGCTGGTGGCCGTCGGCCCTGCCGTCCCAGCGGGAGGTCGTGGCCGCGCACCTGCTGCCGTACCTGCCGGAGACGGTCGACGACCGCGCCGGTCAGGGGGCCACGCTGCTCGCCCTGAGCGAGGCCGACGGCCCGGCCGGTCCCGCGACCGCCACCGCGCTCGCCTACGGGCTGGCCGCCCGGCACCGCGACGAGCGCTCGGCGGCGACCGACGCGCTGCTCACCTTCTGCTCCCGGGGGCGGCTGTCCGGCCGCGAGCTGGGCACGGCCCTCGCCACCGCCGTGACGCTGGAGAACCTCAAGCTCAAGCGCATCACCGAGGCGCTGACCGACGCCGCGCGCGCCGGGGCCCATGCCGAGATCTGGGACGCCCTGGCCGCCGCCCTGCCCGGCCTCCTCCCCACCGGGGACGAACGCCCCCTCACCGGGCTCCCCGATCTGGTCGCCCTGGCCACGCAGTGCGCCGAGACCGTCGGGGCCCGCACCACGATCCCCGAGCTGGCCCCGTTCGCCTCCCGGCCGGCCACCGGCCGCCTGGTCAGGGAGGCGGCCCGGCTCCACCGGACGCTCACCGGCCCAGGCCGCTAGGCGGGCATGGCGGGGGCGGTCCGGTGGTTGGGGTGAAGGGAGGGAAGGTGTCAGAGTGAGCACTGAGACGGTGGCGTTCGGGAGCGTGGCGACTCCGCTGGGGCGGATGCTCGTGGGGGCCACGGAGACCGGCGTGGTGTCGCTGGACTTCCACGACTCGCCGGGCGCGCGCAGACGGGTGGCCGAGCGGTGCGGGCTGCCGGTGGTGGACGACGCGGAACGCACCGCGCCCGCCCTGGAGAGGATCGGCGCGTACTTCTCCGGCGGCCTGCGCGAGTTCGGCCTCCCGGTGGACTGGAGGCTCACCACGCGGGTCCAGCGGCAGGTGCTGTCCACCCTGTACGCGTCGGTGCCGTACGGGCGGGTCCTGACGTACGGGGAGCTGGGCGAGCGCAGCGGCATCGGGGTCCCCGCACGGGCGATCGGCCAGGTGATGGGGTCCAACCCGATCCCGGTGATCGTGCCGTGCCACCGCATCGTGGCGGGCAACGGCCTCGGCGGCTACAGCGGCGGCTCCGGTGTGGAGATCAAGCGGTGGCTGCTGACCCTGGAGGGCGCCCTGCCCGCCACCTTCGACTGGGACCCCGACCAGGGGCCCGGCGGCGCGGCCTAGCCTGGAGACATGCCCAGGATCAGCGCCCCGACGATCGCCGAGCACCGTGCGCGGCAGTGGCGCGCGCTGCTCGACGCCGCCGGGGCGCTGGTGGCCGAACAGGGCCCGCAGGCGCTGTCGCTGGCGGCGCTGGCCCGGCGGGTGGGGCTGTCGCGCCCCGGCCTGTACGAGTACTTCCCCTCGCGCGACGACCTGGTCGCCGCGCTCGTCGAGGAGCGGCTCCCCCGCTGGACGGCGCGGGTGGCCGACGCGGTGGCC
>DATADI010000050.1:0-3568 GCA_036258615.1 Thermomonospora sp.
GCCTCGGCGTCCGGGGCGCCGGAGCGCGGGATCCGCGCCCAGACCCGGCCGGTCGCCGGGTCCACCGAGTCCAGCGTCCGCCCGTCGGCGGCGGGCCGCAGCCGCCCGCCGACCAGGTTGGCGAACTCCCGCACCTGTGTCATGGCCATCCCTTCCGGTCACCGGCTCCGGCGGATACCAAGCGTACGCTTGGTCAAGCGCCTGCGGAAGGCCCTCGTTGCGCGGGCGATCTTGATTCCCTACCATTCCAGTCGTTTAGACTCATTTGACCTGAATGTAGGTGAATCATGGAACGGATCGGGCGACGGGCCGCGCTGGCGGCCGGGCTGACCGCCGGGGTCGCGGGAACGGTCCTGCCGGGCGGGCCCGCCGAGGCCCAGACGGACGAGCGGGAGTTCCGCGCCGACCCCGGGGCGCGGCGCCCCGGACGCCCGAACGTCCTCGTCATCCTGGGCGACGACCTCGGCTGGGCGGACCTGGGCTGCTACGGCTCCCCGAACATCCGCACGCCCAACCTCGACCGGCTGGCGCGCGAGGGCGTGCGGTTCACCGACGCGTACTCGGCGGCGGCCGTCTGCTCCCCGACCCGCTTCGCCCTCTACACCGGCCGCTACCCGGGACGGCTGCGCGGCGGGCTGGAGGAGCCCATCGCCCGGCCCGACGAGCAGATCGGCATCCCGCCGGGGCACCCCACGCTGGCGTCCCTGCTCAAGGGCGGCGGCTATTCCACCGCCATGTTCGGCAAGTGGCACTGCGGCTTCCTGCCGTGGTTCAGCCCCGTCAAGTCCGGGTGGGACGAGTTCTTCGGCAACCTGTCCGGGGCGGTGGACTACTACTCCAAGGTCTCCGGCACGGGCGTCGACCTCTACGAGGGCGAGGTCCCGGTCGAGTCGCTGGAGTACTACACCGACACCATCGCCGACCGCGCCGCCGGATTCGTCCGCCGCCGCCACCGCGGGCCCTGGCTGCTGAACCTCAACTTCACCACGCCGCACTGGCCCTGGGAGGCCCCCGGCGACCGCGAGGTCAGCGCCGAGATCACCCGCCGGGTCAGGGCCGGGGAGCCCGGCGCCCTCAACCACCGCGACGGCGGCTCGCTGGAGACCTACCGCAAGATGGTCGAGAGCCTGGACGCGGCCGTGGGCAAGGTGCTGCGGGCGCTGCGCGAGACCGGGCAGGAACGCGACACCATCGTCCTGTTCAGCAGCGACAACGGCGGGGAGCGGTTCTCCTACAACTGGCCGCTGGCGGGCAACAAGGGCAGCCTCAACGAGGGCGGCATCCGCGTGCCGAACATCCTGCGCTGGCCCGCCGCCCTGCGACCGCGCCAGGTCAGCCACGTGCCCGTCGTCACCCACGACTGGACGGCGACGTTCCTGGAGGCCGCCGGGGTGCGTCCCGGCGCGGGCCACCCGCTCGACGGGCACAGCCTCCTGCCGTACCTGCTGGAGGGCGCGCCGCCGCCCCGGCGGGACCTGTTCTGGCGCACCCGCTCGTCGCGGGCGCTGCGGCGCGGCGACTGGAAGTACCTGCGGTCCTCCTCGGGCGAGGCGCTCTACAACCTGGCCGAGGACGTGCGCGAGCAGGCGAACGTGGCCCGGCACCACCCGGACCTGCTGGCCGGGCTGCGCGCCCGCTGGGAGGAGATCGACCGGGACCTGCTGCCTTACCCGGCCTAGGAACGTTCCGGGCTTTGTCCTGAGGGAAGATCGGGGACCTCGACCGGCGTAAGGACGGGGACGCTCACCGAGGGCAACACGACGGCTGCCGTTGGAGAGGGCGTCACCTGTGTGGTGCTGGGCGGCCACCGGCCTTGGTGAGGCTGTCGGGCGGCTGATGCCCGACTCCTCCCGAAAGGTCACTCATGCCCGACGGTCGTCCCGCACTCAACCGCCGGTCCTTCCTCGTCACCACCGGGCTGGCGGCAGGCACCATCACCGCGCTCACCCCGGCCGCCCAGGCCGCCGCGCCCCGGGGCCGCGCGCTCCCCGCCGACCCGTTCACGCTCGGGATCGCCTCCGGCGACCCCGACCACGACGGCTTCGTGCTGTGGACCCGGCTGGCCCTCGCCCCGCTGGCCGAGGACGGCCGGGGCGGCATGCCGACCCGCAACGTCCCCGTGCACTGGGAGGTCGCGGCGGACCCGCGGTTCCGCCGGGTCGTCCGCCGCGGCACCGCCCTGGCCCGCCCGGAGTCGGCGCACAGCGTCCACGTCGAGCTGAACGGCCTGGAGGCCGGCCGCGACTACTGGTACCGCTTCCGCGTGGAACGGTACATCTCCCCGGTGGGCCGCACCCGCACCGCGCCCGCCCGGCACGCCTTCGGGGCGGCGCTGGCCATGGCGTTCGTGTCGTGCTCCCAGTTCGAGCACGGCTACTTCACCGCCTACCGGCGGCTCGCCGAGGAGCACCCGGACCTGGTGCTGCACCTGGGCGACTACCAGTACGAGTACAAGAAGAACGACTACACCATCCCCGGCGGCAACCCCCGCCACCACGAGGGCCCGGAGACCGAGACGCTCGCCAACTACCGGCAGCGGCACGCCCAGTACAAGGCCGACCCCGACCTGCAGGCCGCGCACGCCGCCGCGCCCTGGCTGGTGGTGTGGGACGACCACGAGCTGGACAACAACTGGGCCGACGAGGTCCCCGAGAAGCCGGAGATCCCGCAGCCGAACTTCCTGCAGCGCCGCGCCGCCGCGTTCCGCGCCTACTACGAGAACATGCCGCTGCGCCGCACCTCCGTGCCGCGGGGCATCGACATGCAGCTCTACCGGCGCGTCAGGTGGGGGCGCCTGGCCACCTTCCACATGCTCGACACCCGCCAGTACCGCGACGACCAGGGCTGCGGCGACGGCTACCGCAACTGCCCGGCCGCCGTCGACCCCTCCCGCACCATCACCGGGGACGAGCAGGAGGAGTGGCTGCTCGAAGGGTTCCACGAGTCCCGCGCCCGCTGGGACATCATCGGCCAGCAGGTGTTCTTCGCCCAGCGCGACAACAACGCCGGGCCGCTGAAGGTGACCAGCATGGACTCGTGGGACGGGTACGTGGCCTCCCGCGACCGCATCACCAAGGGCTGGATCGACGCCGAGGTCCGCAACCCGGTGGTGCTGACCGGCGACGTGCACGCCCACTGGGCCAGCGACCTCAAGGCCGACTACGACGACCCGACCTCGCCGACGGTCGGCGCGGAGCTGGTCACCACCTCCATCACCAGCGGCGGCGACGGGGCCGACTCCAACCCCGCCGACCACCCGTTCCTCAAGATCAACCCGCACCTGCGCTTCTACAACAACCAGCGCGGCTACGTGATGACCCGGATCACCCCCCAGGAGATGAAGGCCGACTTCAAGGTGGTGCCGTACGTCCGGACGCCGGGCGCTCCGGTGCGCACCCGGGCCACCTTCCTCATCGAGGACCGGGTGCCCGGCGTGCAGCAGACCTACCTGCGCCCGCTGGACCGCACCGCCGCCGCCGAGGCCGGGCACCAGGACGCCGGCCGCGAGACCGTCCGCCTGGAGACCGTCCGTCCCTGAGCCCTCACCCCTTCCCCGGCGTGGGGGGGG
>DATADI010000051.1:0-3718 GCA_036258615.1 Thermomonospora sp.
ACGGTGACGGCGAAGGCGGTGCCGGCGCCGGCGATGGTGAGGAGGATGGCGCCGTAGGCGACCGGGCGGGTCCAGAAGGGGCGGTCGATGACCTTGACGGGGCCGAGTTCGCGGTCGTCGAAGCGGCGGCCGCTGGACAGGGCGCCGGTGCCGCGGGGGGTGGTGGCCAGGCCCGCCGCCGCGCGGAGCGCCGCCGCGGCGTTGACCTCGCCGAAGCCGACCGATGGGTCGTACCGGCCGGTGGGGCCGAAGCGGGTGCTGGCCAGCAGGGCCTGGCGGACCAGGGACGGGCGCATCTCGGGGTGGCGGGCGCGGATCAGCGCGGCGATGCCGGAGACCAGGGCGCTGGCGTCGCTGGTGCCCTCGGTGAGGAAGTAGTCGCCGCCGGGGCCTGCCGACGGGATGCCCACGCCGGGTGCGGACAGCAAGACCGAGTAGTTGCGGTTGGAGAACGGGGCCCGCTTGTGGCCGGGGGTGGTGGCGGCGACGGCGATGACACCCGGGTAGGACGCCGGGTAGGAGTAGGGCGCGAAGCCCTTGTCGTCGAGCTGGTGGCGTTTGTCGCCGTCGTTGCCCACCGCCGAGACCACCACGACGCCCTTGGCGATGGCGTACGCGACGGCCTCGCGCTCGCCGGGGCTTTCACGGTGGCTGCCGAGTGAGAGGTTGATGACGTCGGCGCCATGGTCGGCGGCGTACCGGATGCCCCGGGCGACGGCCTCCTTGGAGCGTTCGCTGGTGCGGAACGCCGGGAAGCCGGGGTCGCGGGGCTCGGCGATCACCCGCAGCGCCAGGATCCGGGCCTCGGGGGCGATCCCGATGACGCCGTCCCGTCCGCCGGGGCCGTGGCCGTGCCCGGCGATCAGCGACGCCATCCCGGTGCCGTGGGCGCGGGCGGGCGGCCCGGCGCGGTCGAGGTCGGCCAGCATGTTCGGCCCGACCGTGACCGAGCCGCGCAGGTCGCGGTGGCCGGGGTCGACACCGGAGTCGACGACCGCGACGGTGACCCCGCGACCCTTGGTGATCTTCCAGGCGTCGGGCACGTCCAGCGCGTCCAGGATGGGGCGCTGCCGTTCGCGGACGACGTCGGCGCGGGCCGGCGCGGGGGCCAGCACGGGGGTCAGGGCGAGGGCGACGGCCGCCACGGCCGCCCCCACGCGGGCCATCACCGCTGCCATCGGGGCCTCAGCATTCCCAGTCGCGGTCGGTGCAGTCGGGCAGCGCCCGGGTGGACAGGTTCTGCGCGATGGTGTGCCCGAGCTGGGGCACCAGGCCGAACAGGTCCTGCGGGCGTCCCTGGGAGACGGCCGCGGCGGGGCGCCCGTCGGACTGCCCCGCGGTGGTCAGCACGAGGTACGGCCCGCCGCGTTCGGCGGTGCCGCGCTGCCGGGCCGCGTCGTTGAACAGCGCGGCCGGGGTGGCGGGGAACGCGGCGGCGCGCAGCGTCGTGGGCGAGCCGGGGATCTGCTGCCGGGCCCGGTGGGCGGCGTGCTGGTCGGGGAAGACGACCACGCCGATCGTCACCACCACCCCTTCCAGCTGGTCGGCGTACGTGGCGCGGAGCACCGCCCGGCAGCCGTGGCGGAGCAGGATCTCGGCGGCGGACGGCTCGACGGCGGTCTCGCAGCCGGTGTCGGGGAGGATCCCGGAGCGGGTGGCGTACTCGATGGCCTCCCCGCCGGGCCGGTAGGTCAGCCGTTCGGGGAAGATGCGGGAGGCGGGCCAGGCCCGCCAGCGGCGCGCGACCTCGGTGTCGGCGGCGCGGCGCAGCTCGGCGGCGGTCGGGTCGCGGGTCAGCTCGCGGACGGTGCCGGTCACCGACACCGCGCCGAGGGCCAGGTAACCGACCGCGACCGCCAGGGCCACCACCGCCCAGTGCCGTCCGGGCAGCCCGAGCACCCGGCGCGGATCCGGCGGAACCCGCGCAGGTGGAGGCGGCGGCGGGTTGCGGAACGGCGGGAGGGCCACGTCTCACAACATAATGCCCATGAGCGCCGAACGCGCATACCGACGAGAACCTGTGGATAACGGCACGGTCGCCCTCCTTCACCCAGGGTCACCTGCCGATGCCCGTTATCGCCCGGTCCATGCCGTGTTCGGGAATGGCCCGCGGCATGGCAAGGTTGTGGATGACGGGATCGCCAAGGGAGGCGTCCCACGCCCTCTTACCGGCTGAGCACAGGAGCACCACCGTGTCGTTGCCCCCTCTGGTCGAGCCCGCTGCGGAGCTCACCCGCGACGAGGTCAATCGCTACTCGCGGCACCTGATCATCCCGGACGTCGGGATGGCGGGCCAGAAGCGCCTCAAGAACGCCAGGGTGCTGTGCGTGGGCGCCGGCGGCCTCGGCTCGCCCGCCCTGATGTACCTGGCCGCCGCCGGGATCGGCACGCTCGGCATCATCGACTTCGACGTGGTCGACGAGTCCAACCTCCAGCGGCAGGTCATCCACCGGCAGTCCTCGCTGGGCGTGCCGAAGGCCGAGTCGGCCGCCGCCACCGTCCGCGACATCAACCCGCTGATCGACGTCGTGGTGCACAACGTCGCGCTCGACCGCGACAACGTGATGGAGATCTTCTCCGGCTACGACCTGATCGTCGACGGCACCGACAACTTCGCCACCCGGTACATGGTCAACGACGCCGCGGTGCTGCTCGGCAAGCCGTACGTGTGGGGCTCGATCTACCGGTTCGACGGGCAGGCCAGCGTGTTCTGGGCCGAGCACGGGCCCTGCTACCGCTGCCTGTACCCGGAGCCGCCGCCGCCCGGCATGGTCCCGTCCTGCGCCGAGGGCGGCGTGCTCGGCGTGCTGTGCGCCTCCATCGGCTCCATCCAGGTGAACGAGGCCATCAAGCTGCTCACCGGCATCGGCGAGCCGCTGGTCGGCCGCCTGATGATCTACGACGCCCTGGAGATGCAGTACCGCACCGTCAAGGTCCGCAAGGACCCCGAGTGCGCGCTGTGCGGCAAGAACCCGACCATCACCGAGCTGATGGACGACTACGAGGCGTTCTGCGGCACGGTGTCGGAGGAGGCCTCGCAGGCCGCCAAGGACTCCACCATCTCCGTCCGCGACCTCAAGGAGATGCAGGACCGCGGCGACGACATCTTCCTGGTGGACGTCCGTGAGCCGAACGAGTACGAGATCGTCTCGATCCCGGGCGCGACGCTGATCCCCAAGGGCGAGTTCCTGAACGGCTCGGCCCTGGAGCGCCTCCCCCAGGACAAGAAGATCGTCCTGCACTGCAAGTCCGGCGTCCGCTCCGCCGAGGCCCTCGCGGTCGTCAAGAACGCGGGCTTCGCCGACGCCGTCCACGTCGGCGGCGGCGTCCTGGCCTGGGTCAACCAGATCGACCCCAGCCTCCCGTCCTACTGACCCGTTCCACACGCGAAAGCCCCGGGCCGACACCCACCGCCCGGGGCTTTCCCCTTCCCAACACCCATCCCGCTTCACGGCGGCCTCGCCCGGACGCCACCCCACGACCTCGCCCGGCACACCCGCCGCCCTCACACAACCGCACGGACGACCGCCCCGGGCCGTCGCATCCCGGCACCCGACCGCGGCGACCTCACCCAGCCACGCCCCGACGCCACCCCACAGCCTCACCCGGCACACCCGCCGCGGAGCCCGCCCACACAGCCGCACGCAACGACCGCCCGGGGCCGTCGCGTCCCCGGCACTCGACCGAGGCGACCTCACCCGGACGCGCCCGGACGACG
>DATADI010000052.1:0-3980 GCA_036258615.1 Thermomonospora sp.
TCAGGGCGGTGACGAGGGTCCGCCGTCCGGAGGTGCGGGAGGAGGGCATCGCGGGCTCCCGGGGAGCGGGGAGGATACGGTCGGGTTCCGCACCTTATCCCCCCTATCTGCGATTCCGCGCCTAAAACGGACGAATCGGAACCGGGCCCGCGGTCGAGACACCCGACGGGATGCGGCATACTGGAGAGTGGCCGGGAGACTGTTGCGTGACGGCTCGCTTTGACCCATGCCCGCGCGGCTGGGTATTCTGCCAGTTCGTTGCATCTACCGGTGTGCCCGAAGGGCCCCGGCCTCCAGGGTGCCGCTTCGGACCGTGATGATCCGGTGGTGTGCCCAGGATCCGCCTGTGAAGTCGACAAGAAACGAAGGCTTACGACCGTGCGCACGTACACCCCGAAGCCCGCTGACGTGCAGCGTCAGTGGTACGTCATCGATGCGACCGATGTCGTGCTGGGTCGGCTCGCCAGCCAGGTCGCAACCCTGCTGAGGGGCAAGCACAAGCCCATCTACGCGCCCCACGTGGACACCGGCGACTTCGTCATCATCGTCAACGCCGACAAGGTGGCGCTGTCGGGCAACAAGCGGGAGCAGAAGAAGGCCTACCGGCACTCCGGCTACCCCGGCGGTCTCCGGGCGGTCGCGTACAAGGACCTGCTGGCCAAGCACCCCGAGCGCGCGGTCGAGAAGGCCATCAAGGGCATGCTCCCCAAGAACACCCTCGGCCGGAAGATGTTCGGCAAGGTGAAGGTCTACGCCGGTCCGGACCACCCGCACCAGGCGCAGCAGCCGGTGCCGTTCGAGATCACCCAGATCGCGCAGTAAGCAGCGGTACCCACCCGAAAACAGTGGCCGCCGGGGCACCCGAGGAACATGTCGGGCCCGCCGCCCTGGCTAGAAGACCCTAGGAGAACAGTGGCCGAGAACAGCGGCATCGAGGCGCCCGCCGAGGGCGCCGAGTTCGAGGAGTACTCCGAGGAGTACCCGGCGGAGTACACCACCGAGACGCCCGAGGCGCCCCAGGAGTTCGGGGCCGCGCCGGTCGCGACCGGAGCCGCCTCGGCCACCGGCCGCCGCAAGGAGGCCATCGCCCGCGTGCGCATCATGCCGGGCACCGGCAAGTGGACGATCAACGGCCGGACGCTGGACCAGTACTTCCCGAACAAGGTCCACCAGCAGATCGTCAACGAGCCGTTCGTGCAGCTCGGCGCGGAGGAGCAGTTCGACGTCATCGCCCGCGTGGGCGGCGGCGGCACCACCGGCCAGGCCGGTGCGCTGCGGATGGGCATCTCCCGCGCCCTGCAGATCGTCGACCCCGACCACCGCGGGGTCCTCAAGAAGGCCGGGTTCCTCACCCGTGACCCGCGGGTCAAGGAGCGCAAGAAGGCCGGTCTCAAGAAGGCCCGCAAGGCGCCGCAGTACAGCAAGCGCTGACCGCTCCCGCCCGCCGTCGCCGGTTCTACGCGCCCGTGTCGGGAAGGTTCGCGCGAATCGCCCTCTCGTGGGTACGCGAACTGGCATGGTGAGTACGAGCGTCAAAAGACCGCGTGGAGCCCTGACGGCTCCGCGCGGTCTTTGCTTCGGTGCGGCGTCCGCTCTCACGGGCGGGCGGGGATCGCAACAGGACCCGACGGGTGGGGAGTGAACTGTGGGTCGACTGTTCGGAACCGACGGTGTGCGGGGGGTCGCGGGTCGCGACCTGACCGGGCGGCTGGCGATGGACCTGTCCGTCGCCGCGGCGCGGGTGCTCGGCGAGGCCGGGGCCTTCGAGGGGCACCGGCCGCTGGCGGTGGTGGGCCGTGACCCGCGGGCCTCGGGCGAGTTCCTGGAGGCCGCCGTGGTCGCCGGGCTGGCCGGGGCCGGGGTGGACGTGCTGCGCCTCGGCGTGCTGCCGACCCCCGCGGTGGCCTACCTCACCCACACGCTGGACGCCGACCTCGGGGTGATGCTGTCGGCCTCGCACAACCCGGCGCCCGACAACGGCATCAAGTTCTTCGACCGCGGCGGGCACAAGCTGGCCGACGAGATCGAGGACAGCATCGAGGCGCACCTCGGGGAGGACTGGGACGCCCCGACCGGCGCCGCCGTGGGCCGGGTCCGCGACGCCCAGGGGGCCGTGGAGCAGTACGTGGCGCACCTGCTGTCCACCCTCCCGGCCTCGCTGGACGGGCTGCGCGTGGTGGTCGACTGCGCGCACGGGGCGGCCTTCACGGTCGCCCCGGAGGCGTTGCGCCGAGCGGGCGCCGAGGTGATCACCATCGGGGCCGCGCCGGACGGGCTGAACATCAACGCCGGGTGCGGCTCCACCCATCTGGACGCGCTGCGCGAGGAGGTCGTCCGGCAGGGCGCCGACGCGGGCATCGCGCACGACGGCGACGCCGACCGCTGCCTGGCGGTGACCGCCGCCGGGGAGGTCGTGGACGGCGACCAGATCATGGCGATCCTGGCCACGGAGCTGCGGGAGACCGGGCGGCTGGCCAAGGACACCGTGGTCGCCACCGTCATGTCCAACCTGGGCTTCAGGATCGCGCTGCGGGACGCCGGGATCACCGTGGTGGAGACCGCCGTCGGCGACCGGTACGTGCTGGAGGCCATGAAGCAGGGCGGCTACACCTTCGGCGGCGAGCAGTCCGGACACGTGATCATGCTGGACCACGCCACCACCGGCGACGGCGTCCTCACCGGCCTGCACCTGCTGGCGACGATGGCCCGGCGGGGCCGCAAGCTCGACGAGCTGGCCACCGTCATGCACCGGCTCCCGCAGGTGCTCATCAACGTGCGGGGCGTGGACAAGGCGCGGGCGAAGACCTCCCCGGAGCTGGCCGCCGCGATCGCCGAGGCGGAGGCCGAGCTGGGCGACGGCGGCCGGGTGCTGATCCGGCCCAGCGGCACCGAGCCGATGGTCCGCGTGATGGTCGAGGCCGGCGCCCACGACCAGGCGCAGGCGGTCGCCGAGCGCCTGGCCGGGGTCGTCCGGGGGCTCTAGTCGGTGATCTCCAGGCGGCCGACCTTCAGGTGCGCGATCTCGACGGTGCCCGCCTCCAGGTGATCGACGATCGCCTTCCTGACCACCAGCTTCCCGATCCCGATGGCGCCGATCGCGATGGCGCCCAGCGCCATCGACCCGAGCGCCAGCGAGCCGAGGGCGTTGCCGAACCGCAGCGTGAAGCCGGTGGCGGACGCCCCGGTGACCTCGGCGCCGGTGGCCCGCGCCCCGACCGCACGCTCGGTGCGGACCCGGGGCAGGACCTCCTCGGTCTCCTCGGCGCCCTCGGTCGGCGTGTCCGGCTCGGTGCTCATGCAGGCCCCCTCGTCAACGGATGAACGACGATCACGATGGTAGGGGCAGCCGGGGTCAGCAGCGGTCCAGGAAGGCCGACAGGGCGTCCCGGTCCTCGGCGGTGATCGGGAGGTCGTAGCCGCGGGCCACCGCGATGTACTTGATCGCGTAGGTGCACTGGTAGTCCCTGCGGGGCTTCCACTCGCCGGGCCCGGAGTCGCCCTTCTGCCCGTTCACCACGCCCCAGACGGCGAGCAGGTTCGCGTGGTCGTTGGCGAACCGCTCGCGGCGTGACTCCTGCCAGCGGTTCGCGCCCATCCGCCAGGCCAGCGCCAGCGGGTACAGGTGGTCGATCTGCACCTCGTCGGCGTCGGTCTTGCTGAACACGATCCGCCTGCCGGTGTAGGGGTCGTCCAGCCGTCCGGACACGACCACGCACCGGCCGCGCCGCACGACCTCCCGCAGGTCGCGGGACAGCACGTCGTTGCGCTGGTCGCAGCCGTTGTTGTCGATGTCGCGCCAGCGCTGCCCGAACCGGTCACGGTCGTAGCCCGCGGCGCTGCCCTGGGCGGCGATCCGCAGCCGCTGGAGGTCACGCCGGGCGGACGGCCCGTCGGTGCTCCGCGCGCCCGGGGACGGATCGTCGCCGCTCCAGCCGAAGTCGACACTGCACGAGGTGGTCGCCGCGAGCAGCGCGGCGACC
>DATADI010000053.1:0-2755 GCA_036258615.1 Thermomonospora sp.
GGTGCCGGAGGGGCACCGGGCTACGAAGGCCACGCCGAACCTGGCGCTGCGGCGGGCTATGGAGATGCGGCCGGGGCCGGGCGACCGCCGGGTGCCGGGGGCGGGCCGGGATATGGCGGGCCGGGGGGTGCGCACGCCGCCGGGCGGCCGGGGGGAGCCGCGGGGTATGGCGAGGGTGCCCGGGCGCCGGAGTCTGCGGATGATCAGCGGACGGCGCAGGTGCCGTTGCCGCCGGGGGCTCGGCACGGCGGACCCCGGCAGGGACCGGGCGGGCCGCCGATGGACGAGGGTGAGCGCACGGTGGTGGACCGACCTCGGGAGGGCGGGCCGTACGGCGTATCGCCTCAGGGGGCGCCGCCTTCGGGGCCGTCCTCCGACGATCGGACCATCGCGATCTCCCGCGACCAGTTCCCCTCTCCCCCGCCGCCTGGAGGACCGGGGGGACGTGACGAGAACGCCACATCAGTGCTTCCCACTCCGGGTGGCCCGGGTGGGCCTCCTGGTGGGCCTGGTGGGCCTGGTGGCTTTGGTGGGCCCGGTGGACTTGGAGGGCCGGGCGGGCCTGGGGTTCCCGGGGGGCCGCCTCCGGGGCCGGGCGGGTTCGGTCCACCAGGGCAGGGGCCTGGGCAGGGGCCTGGGCAGGGGCCCGGTGGGCCTGGGGGGCCGTCGGGTGGAGCGGGTGCCGGGGACAAGGGGCGCAAGCGGCTCGTCGCGATCGGCATCGGTGCGGGCATCGTGGTGCTGGCGCTGGTCGGTGGGCTGGCGCTGGGCATGCTGGGCGGGGACGACGGTCCCGGCCCGGGGCCCACGCCGGAGGTGCCGAAGGACTTCACGACGGTCAGCGACGCGTCCGGCAAGATCCGGGCCTCGGTGCCGAAGGCGTGGCCGAGGCTCGCCGCGCCCGCGACGTGGCAGCCCGCGACGGTGGGCCTGGCGGGTGACGCCCAGAGCAGGCCGGTGCTGCGGGCCACGCCGGGTACGTTCCAGCAGTTCCTCGACAGCGCCGCGCGGACTCCGGGGGTGTTCATCGGGCTCACCACCGACGTGGGCCAGGGCAAGCTTCCGCCGGCGCGGGTGTCCTCGCACGACCAGTGCACCAAGGGCCAGCCGGAGAGCTACACGAGCCCGGACAAGGCGCTGACCGGCACGATCACCCGCTACACCGGCTGCCGTACCGGCACGCCGACGATCACCGAGGTCGGCCTCACCGACCGGTCGGGCCGGTTCGGGGCCTGGATCCGGGTCAAGGAGACCGACGGCCGCAGGCTCACGAACGCGATCCTCGACAGCCTCAGGCTGTCGCCTCCCTGATCCCCTCCCCGACACACCGACGCCGCGGCCCGGACCGTACGGGACGTTGCATCGCGAGCGGTTGGCGATATATCGTTAATACATCGCAACCGTACGACAAGGAGAAGAAGCGATGCACCGGTACCACGACGACGACGTGCTGCCCGGCCGCGAGGGACGGCGGCGCCGCGACGGCTTCGGCCCCTGGGGCGCCCCGTTCGGGCCGGGCCCGTGGGGCGGTCACCACGGCAGGGGCCGTGGGCGGGGGCGGCGCACCAAGCGCGGCAACGTCCGCGCCGCCCTGCTGGCGCTGCTCGCCGAGCGGCCCATGCACGGCTACGAGATGATCCAGGAGCTGGAGGGCCGGACCGACGGCGTCTGGCGGCCCAGCCCCGGCTCGGTCTACCCGACCCTCCAGATGCTGGAGGACGAGGGCCTGGTCACCAGCCGGGAGGAGGGCGGCAAGCGGCTGTTCGAGCTGACCGACTCCGGGCGCGAGGAGGCCGCCGCCCAGCCCGCCGCCCCCTGGGAGGAGGTCACCGAGCAGGCCGGAGAGGAGGCCCTGCACGCCCGCGAGGCCGTGGGACGGCTGATGGGCGCGCTCCAGCAGGTGATGGTCGCCGGCAGCGAGGAGCAGAAGGCCCGGGCCCTGGACCTCATCGCCGACACCCGCCGCAGGCTCTACGGCATCCTCGCCGACGACCCCGCCGCCGAGTGACCCCCGCGCGGGTGAGCCGCCGCCGGGCGGGCCTCGATGGGGTGAACCCCAACGTTCAGCGGGGGAAGGGGATCTCCTTGGCCAGTGCGTCGGCCATGTAGGTCTGTCGCCAGACGTACAGCCGTAGGTCGCCGGGGCGCGGGTCCTCGGCTACGGGGACGTCCACGGTGACGCGGACCACGTACGACGCGCCCGGGGGCATGTAGCGGTCGCCGCCCGCGCCGCCGGTCGGCGGGCCGCCGCTCAGGTGCGACACCACCTGCGGCTTGGCAGGGGGCGTGCACATGTCCTCCGGGACGCCGTTGTGCCACATGCACCGGCCGCGCGCCCGTTCGGGGAGGAGTTCGCGTTTGACGAACACGTCCGCCGCGTACAGGTCGAGCAGGACGGGCCGGTCGAGCGGGTTGCTCAGGACGTACTCCGCGTGGACGTACGCCGTGCCCCGCGAAGCCGAGGACCGTGACGCCGGGGCGGTGCCCTCGCCGATCGCCGACAGGCGGTAGCGGGCGCCCGCGATGGTGGCGATCTCGACGGCGGGACCGGTGGGCGGGAGCGCCCCGGCGCTCGGCCCGCCCGCCAGCCGCCCGGACGAACGGCCCAGCGCGGAGTCGGCGACCCCGCTGTTCCACACCACCAGGGCGGACCCGACGAGCGCGGCCCCGGCCAGCAGCCCGGCGAGGGCGCTGTTGCGGTGGGCGGCCCGTCCCCGTGCCGCCTTGCGGCGCGCCGTCGCGGCACGGCGGCCGG
>DATADI010000054.1:0-8414 GCA_036258615.1 Thermomonospora sp.
CGAGGTCGTGTACGTGCAGTCCGGCGCGGCCCGGTTCGAGTCCACCTACGGCGCGCTGGACGTGGGCGAGGGCGACTACGTGGTGATCCCGACCGGGACGATCCACCGCTGGGTGGCCGCCCCGGGGGAGACGCTGCGGACGCTGGTGATCGAGGCGCGCGGGCACATCCGGCCGCCCCGCCGCTACCTGTCGCAGTACGGGCAGTTCCTGGAGCACGCCCCCTACTGCGAACGCGACCTGCGGGCCCCCTCGGAGCCGTTGCTGGCCGAGGGCGACGAGGTGCCGGTCGTGGTGCGGACGCGCGCCGGGCTGAGCAGGCTGACGTACCTGCACCACCCGTTCGACGTGGTCGGCTGGGACGGCTACCTGTACCCGTACGCGTTCAACATCGCCGACTTCGAGCCGATCGTGAAGCGGACCCACGCGCCGCCGCCGGTGCACCAGACGTTCGAGGGCCCCAACTTCGTGATCTGCTCGTTCTGCCCCCGGCCGCTGGACTTCGACGACGAGGCGGTGCCGATCCCGTACAACCACCACAACGTCGACTCCGACGAGTTCATGTTCTACGTCGGCGGCGACTACACGGCCCGCAAGGGCTCCGGCATCGGCGTCGGGTCGATCTCCCTGCACCCGGCCGGGTTCACGCACGGCCCGGCGCCGGGCGCGGTGGAGGCGTCCATCGAGGCGCTGCGCAACGGGCACACCACCACCTCGGAGACGGCCGTCATGGTGGACACGTTCCGGCCGCTGCTGCTCGGCCCGGCGGCGACCCGCTGTGAGGACCCCGAGTACGCGTGGAGCTGGGCGCGGTCCGCCGGGCGGTGATGCTTTCGCGATGGTTTGGGCCGATTCCTCCGGGCTCCGGCGGGGTAGCTGACCAGACGTGGCATTCCCCCGGCACGTGCTCGACCTGGCGGACGCGCGTCGGCTCGGCGGGCCGGTCGGGGAGTTCGACGCCCGCCCCGGCTTCCGGCGGGCGGTGACCTGGCTGGCGCTGCTCGGCACGGTGGGCCTGCCGCTGCTGTTCACGGCCCTGTACCACCTGGTGCAGGGCCCCCGCTGGGTCGGCGTCGCGGCCGTCCCGCTGGCGGCGGGCTACCTCGGCGGCGTCGGCTGGATCGTGCGCGGCGGCGCGCTGCGCGGCCGGGGCTCGGCGGCGTACCTGTTCCGGCACGGGCTGGTCCGGGTGACCCGCGAGGGCGCGGCGGCGTACCGGTGGGACCGGATGACCGCGGTGACCGTCGCCGGGGTGCAGCCGGCGGCGGGGCGGCGCACCCGGTGGCGGTTCACCGTGACGACCGCCGACGGTGACCGGTTCACGCTGGGCGACGAGCTGCCGAGGGTGCGCGAGCTGGGTGACGTGGTGGTGTCGGAGATCACCCGCCGGGTGGTGCCCGCCTACCTGGCGGCGCTCGACGAGGGCCGGGCGCTGCGGTTCGGCCCGTTCGTGGTCGGCGGCGCGGGGGTCGAGAAGGACGGCGTGCGGGTGCCGTGGCGGGCGGTCGGCGAGGCGGGGCTGGGCAACGGCCTGGTGTACGTCCGGCCGCTGGACGGGCAGGGCTTCCTGTCGGCGACGGCGGGCGAGGTGCCGAACGCGGTCGCCTTCGCGGTGCTGTGCCGCCAGGCCCGGGAGGGGCTGGCGGCGGGATCGGCGCGCGGTGCCTCCGCGGAATGATCCAACGCGCGGTGGGCGATCCAATACCCTTGACGGCGTGAGCCTGCACCTGTACGACACCGGCACCCGTACCGTCCGTGCCTTCGAGCCCCTGGAAGAGGGACGGGTGGGGATGTACGTGTGTGGTGCCACGCCGCAGGCCGCGCCGCACATCGGCCACCTGCGCTCCGGGGTCATCTACGACCTGCTGCTGCGCTGGCTGCGCCGCACCGGGCACGAGGTGACGTTCGTCCGCAACGTCACCGACGTGGACGACAAGATCATCGCGGTGGCGGCCGAGCGCGGGGTGCCGTGGTTCGCGGTGGCCGAGGCCAACCAGCGGGTCTTCGGCCGCGGCTACGACCTGCTGGGCTGCCTGCCGCCGACGGTGGAGCCGCGCGCCACCGGGCACGTTCCGGAGATGATCGTGCTGATCCGGCGGCTGATCGAGGCGGGGCACGCCTACGCGGTCGCCGGGGACGTGTACTTCGACGTGAAGTCCTGGGCCGACCGGTACGGGGCGCTGTCGAACCAGCGGCTGGAGAACATGCGCCCGGCGCTGGACACCCCCAACGAGGACGCCAAGCGCGACCCCCGCGACTTCGCCCTGTGGAAGGGCGCCAAGCCGGGCGAGCCGAGCTGGGAGACCCCGTGGGGCGAGGGCCGTCCGGGCTGGCACCTGGAGTGCTCGGCGATGGCGACCAAGTACCTGGGGCCGCAGTTCGACATCCACGGCGGCGGCGTGGACCTGATCTTCCCGCACCACGAGAACGAGATCGCCCAGTCGCAGGCCGCCGGTGACCCGTTCGCCAGGTACTGGCTGCACAACGGGCTGCTCACGGTGGACGGCGTCAAGATGAGCAAGTCCATCGGCAACGTGGTGATGCTGACCGACCTGCTGGAACGCGCCCGTCCGGTGGAGGTCCGCTACTACCTGGCCTCGGCGCACTACCGGTCGCTGATGGACTACACCGACCACTCGCTGGCCGAGGCGGTCGCCGCCTACCAGCGGATCGAGGGCTTCGTCACCCGCGCCGCCGAGGTGGTCGGCCCCGGCTCGGCCGACGGCGACCTGCCCGCGGCGTTCACCGCGGCGATGGACGACGACCTCGGGGTGCCGCAGGCCCTGGCGGTGGTGCACGAGACCGTCCGGGACGGCAACAGCGCCCTGGCCTCCGGCGACGACGCCGGGGTCCGCGCCCGGCTGGCCGAGGTCCGCGCGATGACCGGCGTGCTCGGGCTGGACCCGCTGGCCGAGCCGTGGGCCGCCGAGGGCGAGGGCGACCTGCGTCCGGTGGTGGACGCCCTGGTCAAGGTGGCGCTGGAGCAGCGGCAGGCGGCCCGCTCCCGCAAGGACTACGCCGCCGCCGACGAGATCCGCGACGGCCTCGCCGCCGCCGGGATCGTCGTCGAGGACACCCCCCACGGCCCCCGCTGGGAACTCAAGCGGACGAGTTGATGGTCGCGCCTTCGGCGCGACGGCTCGCGGGCCTTTGTCGCGTGGTCTTCCCTCGTCGTTTGCAAGATCGCTCGTTCCTCGCGATCTTGAAAGCCTCCTCGGTCCAGACCACGCGGGCCCGACTCGCGACGCCTTCAGTATGGGGATGAGGGTTGGTCGGGGGCGCCTAGAATGGGGGATTCGCTGAGGGGGCCATCGTTCGCTGCCCCGGGGGCATTTCCAGGGGATCGTGAGGAGCAACGGCATGGCCAAGCGTCGTAAGAAGGGGCCCAGCTACACGCCGAAGGCGGAGGACCGGCACTGGCACGGCAAGCGGCAGACCGCCCGCGCCGCCAAGTCCTCGTCGCGGACCGGCACGCCCACCACCGGGCCCCGCGCCCGGACCACCGCCCCGGCGCGGCCCGCGGGGCGTCCGGCGGGGGCGCGGCGGGCCGGCGGGGCGGAGGCCCCCGAGCTGGTCGTGGGCCGCAACCCGGTGCTGGAGGCGCTGCGCGCGGCGGTGCCCGGCACCGCCCTGTACGTCATGGCCGAGTCCGACGAGCGGATCCGCGAGGCCGTCAAGCTCGCCGCCGACCGGGACATCCCGCTGCTGCAGACCGGCAAGGGCGAGCTGGACCGGCTGACCGACGGGGCGGTCCACCAGGGCATCGCCCTGCAGGTCCGGCCGTACCGCTACGCGCATCCCGACGACCTGCTGCGGCGCGGCACGCCCCCGCTGATCGTCGCCGCCGACGGCATCACCGACCCGCGCAACCTCGGCGCGATCGTCCGTTCTGCCGCCGCGTTCGGCGCGCACGGCGTCGTGGTGCCCGAGCGCCGCGCCGCCGGGGTCACCGCGGGCACCTGGAAGGCGTCGGCGGGGACCCTGGCGGAGCTGCCGGTCGCGCAGACCACCAACCTGGCCCGGCAGCTCAAGAGCTACCAGCAGGCGGGCTGCTTCGTGGTCGGCCTGGACGCCCGCGGCGGCGTCACCGTGGCCGACCTGGAGCTGGCCGCGGGCCCGTTCGTCCTCGTCGTCGGGTCGGAGGGCAAGGGCCTGGGCCGCCTGGTCGCCGAGACCTGCGACATGCTCGCCACCATCCCGATGCCGGGCCGCGCCGAGTCGCTCAACGCCGGGGTCGCGGCGGGCATCGCCCTGTACGAGGTCGCCCGCCGCCGGGCGACCTGACGTCCGGTCCGGTCGTGCCGATCGGCCGGCCGCCGCTCAGGCGGCGACCGGCGGCTGGTGTGGGGGCTCCTCCGGCGCGTTCCGGCGGCGCCGGACGGCGGATCCCAGCGCGGTGACCGCGAACGCCAGGACGGGAACGAACGTGATGACGGACGGCTCGCCGGTGAAGAGCACCACGGTCATGGCCGGTTCGGACAGCAGGCCGACGTAGCCCCCGTCGCTGTACGGCACCACGGGCTGGATCGCGTGGATGCCCGTCGCGGCGGGGAGGGCCAGCATCAGGGCGGCGCGCCTGCCCAGCGGGCGGGTCACGGCCAGGCCCCCGAGGACGGCGAAGATCGTGAGGGCCTCGAAGCCCCACAGCCAGTTCCAGCCGTAGGACAGCGGCTCGTTCAGGCACAGGCTCGCGGTGAACACGCCGCCCAGGACCACGGCCCTCCGCCTGCCGACGATCGCGACGCCCCGGCGCGGGCCCGGACCGGCCAGGAGCCCGGCCATCAGCACGACGAGCAGCAGGTGGGACACGACCATGTTCGGGATCGGCAGCTCGACCATTTGCAGTTCCCGCACGGCGATCGCCGCGGCCCCCGCCACGTACACCGAGGCCATGAGGACGGCGGAGCGCCGGGCTCCCACCACGGCGCACACGGCGATGGCGACGGCGGCCACGGTGAAGGCGTAGTCCCAGACCTGGGGGGACCCCCACATGCGTACGCCGACGGCGAGGTAGGCCAGTTGCTGCGCCGCGAGGAGGAGGGCGGCCAGGACGCCGGTGACGGCGAGGGCGTCGCCCCAGCCGTCGGCGGCCGACGACAGGGCGCGGCGGAACCGGATCCGCAGGGCCCCGCCGATCAGGTCGGCCCGGTCCCGGGCGGTCGGCCGTTCCTGGCCGGGCCGGGCGGAGGCGAGCAGGACGCCGAGCATCTCGTCCTCGTGGACGCGTCGGTGGTCGGCGGGATACCAGCGCAGGAGCCTGCTGTAGCGGTGCTGGAGCGTGCTCACGGATTCTCCCGAGGGGTCAGGCGGGCACGGGCGGCTGGGACTGCTCCTCCGGGGTCCCGGGACGGCGCCGGGCGGCGGCCCACAGGGCGATCGCGAAGGCCAGGACGGGGATCAGCTGGGTGACGAAGAAGCCGCCCGCGAAGAGGTCGATGGTCGTGGGCGGCTCGGTGAGCACGCCGCTGAGGGCGCCGTCGCCCTCGGACACCATCGGCTGCATCGACCGCAGGCTCAGCGCGCCGGGCAGGGCCAGCAGCAGCGCGGCCCGGCGGCCGGTGGGCCGCGCCATCGCCAGGCCCGCCAGCACGGCGAACACGGTGAGCCCCTCGACGCCGAGGCCCGTGTTCCACGACATCCCGGGGTCCTGGTCCACGAAGAGGGTGCCGGTGAGCACGAGGCCCAGGACCAGGGCCCGGCGCGTCCGGATCAGCTCCATGCCCCGGCGCGGCCCCTCGCCGAGCAGCAGCCCGGCGAACAGCACGGGGAGCAGGAGGTTGGCGAGGATGATGTTCGGGAGCGGCAGCAGGGCGTCGACCCTGGCGTTCAGGATGAGGTCGACGACCGTGCCCGTCGCGTACAGCGACGCGCACACCACGGCGCCACGCCGCGCGCCCCGGACGGCGCACAACGCGGTGGCCACCGCGATCACGGTGTAGCCGTACGCGAACCCGTCCGACACGGCGACCCCCCACAGGCCCAGGCCGACGGCGAGCCCCGCGACCGTCTGCGCCGCGAGGAGGAGGGCGGCCAGGACGCCGGTGACGGCGAGGGCGTCGGACCAGCCGTCGGCGGCCGAGGACAGGGCGCGGCGGAGCCGGATCGCCAGCGCGCCGCCGACGAGGTCGAGGCGCTCGCGCGGGGTCGGCCGTTCCTGGCCTGGCTGGGCGGAGGCGAGCAGGACGCCGAGCATCTCGTCCTCGTGGACGCGTCGGTGGTCGGCGGGATACCAGCGCAGGAGCCTGCTGTAGCGGTGCTGGAGTGAGCTCACGGACTCTCCTGAGGGGTCAGGCGGGCCGGGGATCCCGCAACGCCTGTATTCACGGCACCGTTATATATCGATTATCGGTAGTTCGCAAGCGTCGGTCACCCCGCCCCCAGGACCCCGGCGGCCAGCCGGGTCAGCGCCGCCGTGATCTGCTCGGGGCCCAGTCCCCGGTCCCGGCGCTGGAAGAGGTAGACCTCCGGATCCAGCGGCGCGAGCAGGACGTCGACCAGGGCCTCCGGTTCGGGGACGGAGGCGGCGGCCAGCAGGGCGCGGACGTGGGCGCGCCAGAAGCCGTACGCCCCGACCTCGAAACGGGAGCGGCCGGTCTCGGCCCCGAGCACCAGATGGGCGTGGTCCTCCAGCAGCCCGACCATCGCGGCGTAGAAGGCGGCCAGGCGTTCGGCCGGGGGCGCTCCGGGGCCCAGCGGGGGCTCGCCGCGCAGCAGCCGCTCCTGGAGGGCCCGTT
This sequence comes from Thermomonospora sp., assembly GCA_036258615.1. Lineage (GTDB taxonomy): Bacteria > Actinomycetota > Actinomycetes > Streptosporangiales > Streptosporangiaceae > Thermomonospora. The sequence continues at coordinate 6,733 of DATADI010000054.1, forward strand.
CGTGCTCGTCCAGCAGGGCGACGGCGATGGCGGCACGGTCGGGATAGCGGCGGTAGAGGGTGCCCCGGCCGACCCCGGCGGCGCGGGCGATGTCGTCCATGGTGACGTTCGGCGCGCCCTTCTCGGCGAACAGGCGGGCGGCGGCCTCCAGGATCCTCGCCCGGTTGCGGGCGGCGTCGGCGCGTTCCATGCCCTCCAGTCTATGTGGACAGTATGTCCGGTTATCGCCTATGCTGGCGAACCGGACACGATGTCCACTTAAGGGGGAGCCTCACATGAGCCATCTGCTGCACCTGGACGCCAGCGCCCGCCGCGCCTCGTTCTCCCGGGAGCTGTCGCGGGCGTTCGCCGAGGAGTGGCGCGCCGCCCACCCCGGCGCGGCGTACACCTACCGGGACCTGGCCGCCGACCCGGTCCCGCACATCGGGGAGGCCTGGACGGAGCTGTGCGACCACGTCCTCGAACACGGCATTACCGACATCGCCCGCTACCCCGAGGCCGCCCGCACGCCCGCGCAGAAGGAGGCGTGGGCGATCGTCGAGCCGCTGCTGGCGGAACTGGTCGCGGCGGACGTCGTGCTGATCGGCACGCCGATGTACAACTACTCGGTCCCGTCCTCGCTCAAGGCGTGGCTCGACCAGGTGACGTTCCCCCGGATGTCGCTGGCCGGGCGGCGCTTCGTGGTGACCGCGGCGCGCGGCGGCGCGTACGGGCCCGGGACGCCGCGGGAGCCCGTGGAGTACCAGGAGCGCTACCTGCGCGACTTCTTCAAGGGCCACTTCGCGGTCGAGGACGTCGCGTTCGTCACCACCGAGCTGGCCAACACCGTGGTCGATCCGGTGATCGCGCACCTGCGGGACGAGCACGACCGGTCCCGCGCGGCGGCGCGGCGGCGGGTCCTGGAGGTGGCGCGGTCATGAGCTGGGCGCTGCTGCTGCTCGCCGGGCTGGTCGAGGTGGCCTGGTCGCAGAGCATCAAGCCGACGGAGAACTTCACCCGCCCGCTGCCGACCGCGCTGTGCTTCGCGCTCGCCGCCACGGCCGTGTGGCTGCTGTCCAAGGCCATGGCCGACATCCCGGTCGGCACGGCGTACGCGGTGTTCACCGGCATCGGCGCCGTGGGGGCGGTCACCCTCGGCGTGGTGCTCAACGACGAGCCGGTCAACGCGGGCCGGATCACCGCGCTCACGTTGATCACCGGGGGCATCGTGCTCGCCAAGGTGGCCTGACCCGTGCCTAGGATCCTTCTATGGCCGAGGTCGGGACGCGTGACGGGACCTGGACGTTCGACGGCGAGCTGCTGCGCATCGTGCCCGGACACGACCGCGGCGTCCACCGGCTCCGCAAGGCGCTGGGCGAGCTGACCGTGCCGCTGGCCGCCGTGGCGGCCCTGGCCTTCGAGCCGGGACGGCGGCGCGGGCGGCTGCGGCTGCGCCTGCGGCCCGGCGCCGACCCGCTCACCCAGGTCGTGGCCGGGCGGCTGTCCGACGCGGCCGACCCCTACCAGCTCGCCGTGGACTCCGCGCGGTCGGCCGCCGCCGAGTACCTGGTCGACGAGGTCCGCAACGCCCGGGTGATCTGGGAGGTCCCCGACGGGCCCAGCGACCGGTACCTGCTGCCCGGCCCGAGCGTGCCGCTGACCGCCTCGGCGGGGGACGGGTCGGTGACGTTCGACGGCGACCG
>DATADI010000055.1:0-4826 GCA_036258615.1 Thermomonospora sp.
CGTCGTCCCGGGAGGCCGCCGCCCGGTCAGTCCGCGGTGGTGTCGAAGACGCTGGGCAGCTTGGCCCCGAACATCATGTCGCCCCTGAGCTTGATCTTGCCGGTCATGAAGCCGGTGGCCCCGCCCATGGTGCCCGCGCAGAGCTGGAGCAGGTCGTAGGCGGACATCGCGAGGGTCAGCCGGGGGTTGCCGGCCGCCGGGCCCTTGGCGCCCTCGGCCTTCCCGTCGGCGATGGTCAGGTGGTAGTGGCGCTCGCCGTCGGGGGTCTTGATGTCCCACTGGACGACCCCGCTGTCGGAGCCGAGCCGGTCGCTGACGAACCGGGTGCCCATGAGGGCGAACACCCGGTCCAGCATGACGTCCACGCCGGCGCGCGCGATGAACTCGTTGATCAGGCCCTCGTCGCCCCCGGCGACCTCCAGCAGCCGCTTCAGCTCGCCGGGGGTGCTGATCTTGTCGGCCACGGTGGCCAGGTCGGCCGGTTCCACCTGCTGGAGCAGCGTGCGCAGGTCGTTCCCGCTGAGCTGGTCGAGCAGCGTGTCCAGGTCCTCGATGTCGCGGAGGTTGGTCAGGTCGGCCATGCCGGGTCCTCTCTGGTGAAGGGGGATGGTGGTGGTCTTCGCGGTCACCGGTCGCGTTCGCGCGGGCCCAGGCCGGGCAGCACGGCCCCGGCGGGGCGCGCGCACGCGTACGGGTCGGCGCTCTCGGCGAACCCGGCGACGGCGCCGGACGGCAGGTCCAGGAACGCGGCGATCTCGTCCTCGATCGCCTCGGCGTAACGGTCCAGCACGGCGCGCAGGTGGTAGGCCCGCGCCAGCCGGAGGCGGAGGGACTCCAGGTCGCGGCCGGGGGCGTCCAGCGCCCGGTCCACGGCGAGCGCGACCTCGGCGGGGATGTCGTGGTCGAGCAGCGGGGCGCCCTGGACGCGGTACCGCTCGGCGACCTCCAGCGCGCACGCCTCGCGCAGCACGGCCATGGCCTCCTCGGGGAGCGGCCGGTCCACGTCGGCGTAGTCCTCGTCGTGGCCGTGCTGCCCGGCCAGGTAGGCGGTCCAGCGCAGGACGGCCCCGTGGACGGCGGGGAGCCGGAGCGCCTGGCCGGGGGTCATCTCCTCGATGGCGAACGGCCCGCCGCGCTTGAGCCAGCGGGACCGCAGGTCGTCGTGGTGGGTGATCAGGTACGCCCGGCAGACCGCCTCGTCCAGCAGCAGGACGTGCTCGGGGTGCGCCAGGTAGGCGGTGAGCGCGGGCAGCGGCAGGGCGGCGGGGGTGATCGCCTCCAGGTGGTCGAGCGCCTGATCGGCGGTGTCGTACGTCGCCATGACCTTCCTCCCCGCCGGGGGCTCGGCGGCGGGCGGCGCGGCCGGCCGCGGGGCCGTGCGGACCCCGTCGGCCAGCCTGGCGAGTTCCCGGACCACCACCATCGGTAACCGTCCCATAAATCTGCGGGCCAATCTCGTGCGGTACACAGTGTGGAGGTAGCATCGGGTCCCGTCAAGCGCGACCATCGGCCTCCCGGCCCCGGAAGAGACGACCATGGCGACCTACCGCATCGACGACCTGGCACGCGCCGCCGACACGACCGTCCGCAACGTGCGGGCGTTCCAGGAGCGCGGCGTGCTGCCCCCGCCCCAGCGGCACGGCAGGATCGGGATCTACGACGACTCGCACCTGGCGCGGATCCGCCTGATCGTCCAGCTCCAGGCGCGCGGCTACACGATCGCGACCATCGCGGAGCTGATCTCCGCGTGGGAGCGCGGCCACAACCTGTCCGACCTGCTCGGCCTGGAGAAGGTGCTGACCGACCCGTGGTCGGACGAGATCCCCGGCCACGTCACGCTGGCCGAACTGGGCGAGATGTTCTTCCCCGGCCTCACGCCGGAGGAACGGGCGGAGCTGCCGCCCGAGGACGTCGCCCGCATGCTCGGCCGCGCCGAGGCGCTCGGCTTCATCGAGCCCGCCGGCGACCGCTACAAGGTGCCCAGCCCCCGGCTGCTGCACGTCGGCGCCGAACTCGTCGCGGCCGGGATCCCGCTGGAGGCCGTCTTCGACATCGCCGACCAGGTCAGCGACGACTGCGAGACGATCGCGCGGCGCTTCGTCCAGCTCACCGTGGACCACACCGACCTGGACGACGACACCGGCGACGTGGTCCGCCGGCACCTGCCCGAGCTGGCCGACGTCATCGCGCGGCTGCGCCCGCTGGCGCTGATGACCGCCCAGGCGCTGCTGGCCCGCGCCATGCAGGACCAGATCCGCGAACGGTTCAGCGAGCAGGTGGAGAACATCGCCCGGCACACCGCGGCGCGCCGGGCGGGCACGGGACCCGAGGTCAGCGGCTCCCGGTGAAGGTGTCGATGGCGGCGATCCGCCAGCGGCCGTCCTTCTTGACCGCGTCCACCGCGAGCATGGCGCCCGAGTAGTTGGTCTTGCCGTCGGTGGTACGGGTGCTGCGCTGGTCGGCGAAGACCAGCACCCGCGCCCGGTCGTCCTGCAGCAGCGTGACGGCGCTGTCGGTGACGGTCATGGTGAGCACCAGCTTCTGCGCCGGGCCCTCCCGCCGCACCGCGGCGTACATCGCGGCGTACTGGTCGACCGCCTTGCCGGTCAGCAGCGCCCGCGCCGCCTGCTCGCTCTTGGTGACGTCGGCGTAGTTGTAGGAGAACGCCGTGTTCACCGCGGTCGAGATCTCGCCCTTGACCTCGCTGGTCCGGGCGACGTCGGCGAGCGCGGCGTTGCGGGCGGCGGCGGTGCCGGAGAGGTCGGACGCCTGCTGGTGGGCCCAGAACCCGGTGGCGCCCAGCACCACCGTGACGATCCCGAGGGCCACGGGGCGGCGCAGCCAGGCCCCCGTCGCCGCGACGCTGTGCGCGACCATGCGCTGTCCCTTCCTGCTCAGTTGCCCGAGGAGCCCACCGGGGCCTCGCCCAGGGCGCTGAGCTTCCAGCCGGACGACGTCCGGGTCAGCTCGCCGATCTGGCGGAGGCGCTTGGTGGCGGGCTGCCCGTCGGGCGGGGTGACGGTGATCTGGACGGCGACGATGATCCGGGCCCGGCCGGAGTGCTCGTCCAGCTCGCTGACGGCGCTCTCCAGGATCCGCGCCTTGGTGATCGTACGGGCGTCGGCGATGTTCTTCTCGAACTGCGCCCGGCCCTGCACGATCTGCTGGTACAGCTCGCTGGTGGAGGAGTCCTGCCAGGTCTTCAGGCTCTGCGCGAGCGTGCGGTAGTCGAGGGTGTTGAGGTTGATCACGGCCTGCTCGCCGCTGCGGCGGACCTCGTCCCGCAGTTCGGCGTAGTGCAGGTCGTCGTCGTGCGCCCGGTCGTACCAGGTGTAGCCGGACCAGGCCGCCCAGACGGCCGCCGCGCACGCCAGCACGAGCGCCACCGCCCGCACCGGATCCCGGCGCCGCGGCGGGGCCGCCTTCTCAGGGGGAGCCTCCGGCTCCTCCTCGGCCTTCTCGGCCTCGGGCTCCTCAGGCGCGTGCTCCGGCTCGTCCGGGGTCTCCGGGGTCGCGGAGTCCTCCGCCTCGTCCACGACGGTGGTCTCGGTGTCCGCCATCGGTGTCACCTCCTTCGGGGTTTCCTGCGGGGTCCGCTCGGGGTCGGGCACGTCAGCTCGACTTCAGCTCGGTGATCCGCCAGCGGCCGTCGATCAGCCGAGCGGTGACGGTCAGCTGCGCCGCGGCGGGCGTGCCGTTCGGGCGGCCCGCGCGGGTGGCGGTCTGGTCCAGGAACACCAGCAGCCGCGCGGTGTCGCCGGTCAGGCTGCTCACCCCGGCCCGCACCACCCGGGTGGTCAGGGTGAGCCGCTGCTGCGGGGCCTGCGCGCGGACCTTGCCGATCAGCCTGCGGTAGTCGGCGGCGGCCTGCCCGGACAGCGTCTCGGCGGCGGCCCGCTCGGCCTGCGCGGTGCCGTCGGAGGTGTAGGAGAACACCCGGGTCACCGCGTTGCTGACGTCGCCGACGACCCGTGTCGTCGCCTCGGTGTCCACCAGCGCCCGGTTGTCGGACGCGGCCTCGCCCCCGTCGTCGGCGAGGACGAGCAGCCCGGCCCCCGTCGCCGCGAGGACCGCCGCCAGGCCCACCTGGAACGGCCAGGAGCCGCGCCGCGGGGCCCGCCGGGACCGGCCGCGCGCCGGGGCCTCCTCGGCGTCCGTCTCCGGGTCCTTCGTGGTGCTGCGCACGGGTACCTCCCTCCCCCGCCGGATCAGCGTGCGCCGACCGGGATCACGGTGAGCGACTTGAGCTTCCAGCCGCCGGACGTGCGCGTCAGCCCCGCCTCGTACCGCTTGCGCTGCACGGTGGGGGTGCCGCGCTCGGGCGTGAGGCTGATCTGCAGCGAGGCGATGAGCTGGGCGGTGCCCGCACGGGCGTCCAGCGCCGTGACCGCCGCGTCCACCACGGTCGCGTTGGCGCTGGTGCGCTCCTTGAGGATCTTCTGCTTGCTCACCGCCTGCTCGCGCCGGAGCTGGTCGTGCAGCGGGCCGGTCGAGGCGTTCAGCCACTGCCGCAGCCCGTCGTCGGCGCGGCTCCAGTCCATGGAGTTGAGCGCGGCGACCTGCTGCCGCCCGACCCGCAGCACCGTGTCGCGGTCCCGCGCGAGGTCGCCGTCCCCGTCCGAGCCGGACTGCCAGAACGTCCAGCCGGACCAGCCGAGGAACACCAGCGCCAGCGCGACCAGCACCGGTGCGACGCGGCGCATCACGAGCCCCCCAGTCCCAGCAGGCCGCTCATGTCGGTCGGGCCGCCGGCCGGGAGGGCGGGCAGGCCCAGCGCGCCGGGCAGCGGCGAGGCGGTGGGGGCGGGCAGGCCGACCGAGCCGGGC
>DATADI010000056.1:0-4577 GCA_036258615.1 Thermomonospora sp.
GCTGGACCTGGACCTGGACGCCGACGTCACCGCCCGGCTGCTCGGCGAGGTGCCCGCCGCGTTCCACGGCCGGGTCAACGACGTGCTGCTCGCCGGGTTCGCCCTGGCGGTCGCCGAGTGGCGGCGCCGCCGGGGCCGTCCCGCCGCGTCGGTGCTGGTGGACCTGGAGGGGCACGGCCGCGAGGAACTGTGGCCGGGGGTCGACCTGTCCCGCACCGTCGGCTGGTTCACCAGCAAGTACCCGGTACGGCTCGACCCGGGCACCACCGACTGGGCCGCCGTCCGCGCGGGCGGCGCCGCCGCCGGGGCCGCCGTCAGGCGCGTCAAGGAGCAGCTCCGCGCCCTGCCGGACCACGGCATCGGCTTCGGCCTGCTCCGCCACCTCAACCCGGAGACCGCCCCGAAGCTGGCGGCGCTGCCCGTCCCGCAGATCGTGGTCAACTACCTGGGCCGGGCCGAGACCGGATCCGGCGAGTGGTCCGTGGCCGCGCTCGGTGGCGGCGCGGACGACGCCATGCCGCTGTCCCACGTGCTGGCCGTGGACGCCATCGTCCGCGACACCGGCGACGGCGCGCGCCTCACCGCCACCTGGACCTGGCCGGGCGGGTTGCTGCCCGAGGCGGATGTACGGGAGCTGGCCGAGACGTGGTTCGAGGCGCTGCGGGGCATCGCCGCGCACGCCCGCACGGCCGGTGCGGGCGGGCACACCCCGTCGGACTTCCCGCTGGTCACGCTGGACCAGACCGAGGTCGAACGGCTGGAACGCGCGTACCCGGCGCTGGAGGACGTCTGGCCCGCCGCGCCGCTGCAGCGCGGCCTGTACCTGCACGCGCTGCTGGCCGCCGAGGCCGGGGCCACCGACGTCTACACCGGCCAGCTCGTCCTCGACCTCGACGGCGACCTGGACGTGGCCGCCCTGCGCGCCGCCGCCCGCGCCCTGCCCGACCGGCATCCCGCGCTGCGCACCGCGTTCGTCCAGGGACCCGACGGGGACCCGCTCCAGGTCGTGCTGCGGGCCGGGCACGCCGAACCGTCGTGGCAGGAGGTGGACCTGCTCGACGAGGACGCCGTGCAACGGTTCATGGCGGAGGAGCGGACCCGCGCGTTCGACCTGACCCGGCCGCCGTTCCTGCGGTTCGCGCTGCTGCGGCGCGGGGCGGGGCGGCACCGGCTGCTGCTGACGTTCCACCACGTCGTGCTGGACGGCTGGTCGATGCCCGCGCTCGCCGGGGACCTGCTCACCCTCTACGCCGGGCAGGAACCGCCGCGCGCCCCCGCCTACCGCGACCACCTGGCCTGGCTCGCGGAACGGCCGTCCGGCGAGGCCGAGGCCGCCTGGCGCGCCGCGCTCGACGGGGCCACCGGCACGCTCGTTGCGCCCGCCGCCGCCGACCGCGCCCCGGTGCCGCCCGAGAAGATCAGGGTCGAGCCGCCCGCCCCGCTCGCGGACCGGCTGGTGGCGCAGGCCCGCGCGCACGGCCTGACCGCCAACACCGTCATGCAGGGCGTGTGGGGCCTGCTGCTGGCCCGGCTGCTGGGCCGCGACGACGTGGTGTTCGGCGCGACCGTGTCCGGCCGCCCGCCCGAGCTGCCCGGCGTCGAGCAGATGGTGGGCCTGTTCATCAACACGCTGCCGGTCCGCGTCCGGCCGTCCGGTGACCAGACCGTCGCCGAGTACCTCACCGGGCTCCAGCGCGCCCAGGCCGACCTGCTGCCGTACCACCATCTGGGGCTCGGCGAGATCCACCGGATCGCCGGGGCGGGGGCGCTGTTCGACACCATGACGGTGTTCGAGAACTACCCGCTCGACGCGTCGCTGCTGGGGGCCTCCATCGGCGGTGTGCGGCTGGCCGGTGCGGACCTGCTGGACTCCACCCACTACCCGCTGACCCTGGACGTGGTGCCCGGGGAGCGGCTGCACCTGCGGCTCGGCTACCGCCCCGATGTGTTCGACCGCGCCACCGCCGAAGGGATCGTCGCCCAGTTCCTCGCGCTCGCCGAGGCGGTGGCCGCCGACCCCGGCCGCCGGATCGCCGACCTCGACCTGACCGGCGACGACGCCGAGGCACTGCGCGCCCGCGTCCGCAAGACCGCCGCCCAGGAGGCCGGGCTGACCGCCGCGCGCCGTCCCGCCGCGCCGGTCAAGAAGCTCGTCGCCTACGTGGTGCCCGCCCCCGGAGCGGAGATCGACCCGGAGGAACTGCGCGCGTTCGTCCGCGAGCACCTGCCGGAGTCGATGGTCCCCTCCGCGCTCGTGGTGATGGACGAACTGCCGCTCACCCCCAACGGCAAGGTGAACACCAAGGCGCTGCCCCGCCCCGAACTCGCGGGCGGCACCGGAACGGAGTACCGCGCCCCGAGCACCCCGCACGAGGAGGCCCTCTGCGGGATCTTCGCCGAGCTGCTGGGCGCCGAACGCGTCGGCGTGGACGACGACTTCTTCGCCCTCGGCGGTGACTCGCTGCTGGCGATGCGCGTGGTCAGCCGCGTCCGCAACGCCCTCGGCGCCGAACTGCCGATCCGGTCGGTGTTCACCAGCCCCACCGTCGCCGGTCTCGCCGCGCTGCTCGGCGAGGACACCGGCCCCGCCCGGCCCGCCCTGGTCGCCGCCGAACGGCCCGAGCACGTCCCGCCTTCGTACGCGCAGCAGCGGCTGTGGTTCCTCAACCGGTTCGAGGGCCCGTCGGCCACCTACAACCTGCCGGTCGCGCTGCGGATCACCGGCCGGATCGACCCGGCCGCGCTCCAGGCCGCCCTCGGCGACGTCGTGGAACGGCACGAGTCGCTGCGCACCGTCCTGCCCGACAGCGGCGGCGTGCCCCGCCAGCTCGTCCTGGACCCCGCGCAGGCCGTACCGGAGCTGCGGATCACCGAGACCACCGAGGACGACCTTCCGGCCCGGCTCGCCACCGCCGCCGGGCACGCCTTCGACGTCTCCGCCGAACCGCCGCTGCGCGCCCACCTGTTCACCCTGGCCCCGGACCGGCACGTGGTGCTCCTCCTCATGCACCACATCGCCGCCGACGGCTGGTCGATGGCCCCGCTCGCCCGGGACCTGATCACCGCGTACGCCGCCCGCGCCGAGGGCCGCGCCCCCGGCTGGGCCCCGCTGCCGGTGCAGTACGCCGACTACACGGTGTGGCAGCGGGAGCTGCTGGGCTCGGAGGACGATCCGGAGTCGCTGGTCAGCGCGCAGCTGGCGTACTGGCGGGAGGCCCTGGCGGGGCTGCCGGAGGAGATCGCGCTGCCCGCCGACCGGCCCCGCCCCGCCGAGGCCACCTACCGGGGCGGCACCGAGCGGTTCCGGCTGCCCGCCTCCGTGCACGAGGCGCTCCTGCGCCTGGCCCGCGACACCGGCGCGAGCCCTTTCATGGTGGCCCAGGCCGCCTTCGCCGCGCTGCTGACCCGGCTCGGTGCGGGGACCGACGTGCCGATCGGATCGCCGATCGCGGGCCGGACGGACGAGGCGCTGGACGACCTGGTCGGGATGTTCGTCAACATGCTGGTCTTCCGCACCGACACCTCCGGGGATCCGAGCTTCCGGGAGCTGGTGGCGCGGGTTCGGGAGACGGACCTGGCGGCCTACGCGCACCAGGACGTTCCCTTCGAACGCCTGGTGGAGGTGCTGAACCCGGTGCGTCACCTGGGCCGTCACCCGCTGTTCCAGGTGGGCCTGACGTTCCAGAACAACCCGGAGGCACGGCTGGAGCTGCCCGGCTTCACCGCCGAGCCCGAGCCGCTGCACGCCGGGACCGCCCGCTTCGACCTGCTGATGATCCTCACCGAGACGGCCGCCGGGCTGGACGGTGAGCTGGAGTACGCGCTCGACCTCTTCGACCCCGCCACGGCCCGCGACCTGATCGGCCGCTTCGAACGGCTGCTCACCGCGCTGCTGGCCGATCCCGACCAGCCGATCGGTGCGGTGGACGTGCTGGAGCCCTCCGAGCGGGCGGTGATCCTGGGCGAGTGGGCCGGTGGGCCGGGTCCGGTGGTGGCCGCTTCGACGGTGGTGTCGTTGTTCGAGGCTCAGGTTCGGCGGGATCCTGGTGCTGCGGCGGTGTCGTTCGAGGGCGTCACCGTCTCGTATGGGGAGGTGAACGCTCGGGCGAATCGGCTGGCGCGTGTGCTGCGGGAGCGTGGTGCGGGGCCGGAGCGGTTCGTGGCGTTGGCGTTGCCGCGTTCGATCGACCTCGTGGTGGCGATCCTCGCGGTGCTCAAGGCGGGTGCCGCGTACGTGCCGGTGGATCCGGACTATCCGGCGGACCGGATCGCCTACATCCTCGACGACTCCCGTCCCGCGCTGGCGGTCACCACTTCCGACGCGGCGGCGGTGCTCCCTGAGAGCTGCCCGCGAGTGCTCCTGGACGAGGAGCCGGGGGCGGGGCTGCCGGACGGTGACCTGGGTGATGTGGGTCTGTGTCCGGGGCATCCGGCGTATGTGATCTATACGTCGGGTTCGACGGGGCGTCCGAAGGGTGTGGTGGTTCCGCATCAGAACGTGGTGCGGTTGCTGGGCTCGACGCAGCCATGGTTCGACTTCGGGCCTGGTGATGTGTGGACGTTGTTCCACTCGTATG
>DATADI010000057.1:0-6881 GCA_036258615.1 Thermomonospora sp.
GGCGAGCTCGACATCGATGAGATCACCGACGCTGCGTTGGGCCGGGACGGGGATCTCCTGGTCGGCGACCTCATCGACGTCGAACTCGCCCACGTCCGCGCGGCGCTGCAGGCGTTCGAGTCGGCGACGCGCGCCCTCGCCGAGGAACGGCCCGGAGCCGAGGACGCCTACGCCGACGCGCTGGCCGCCGCCGAGGCCCTCGGCGCATGGGACGCCGACCGCCGGGTCGACATCTCGCTGGCCGCGCTCGGGGCGGTGACCGACCGGTCCCGGCCGCTCGCCGGGCTGTCCGTCGGCCAGCGGTACCGGATCCGGCTGGCCTGCCTGCTGGGCGCCGGGCACGACCTGCTGCTGCTGGACGAGCCCACCAACCACCTCGACGCCGACGGGCTCGACCACCTCACCGCCAGGCTCCGCGCGCATCCGGGGGCCGTGGTGCTGGTCAGCCACGACCGCGCGTTGCTGGCCGACGTGGTCACCACGGTGCTCGACCTCGATCCGACCAGCGACGGGCGTCCCCGTACGTACGGGGGCGGGTACGCGGGCTACGTGGAGGGGCGGCGCGCCGAGCGGGAACGCTGGGAGACCGCCTACCGGGACCAGCAGGCCGAACGGCAGCGCCTGGCGCAGGAGCTGTCGGCCGCCCAGAACCGGCTGTCCACCGGATGGCGGCCGGCGAAGGGGACCGGCAAGCACACCCGCGCCACCCGGGCGCCCGCCCTGGTGCGGGCGGTGCACCGGCGGCAGGAGGACCTGGAGGCCCACGTCGTGGACGTTCCGAAGCCGCCGTTGCGGTTCCGGATGCCGCGGCTCGGCGCTCCGCCGGGGGTGACGCTGCTGCGGGCCGACGACGTGATGGTGCACGGCAGGATCCCGGCGCCCCGGTCGGTGCACCTGCGCTCGGGTGACCGCCTCGTGGTCACCGGGCCCAACGGGGTCGGCAAGTCGAGCCTGCTCGCCGTGCTGGCCGGGGCGCTCGCGCCGGACGCGGGCACCGTCCAGCGCGGGCGCGGCGTGCGGGTGGGGCTGCTGACGCAGGAGTCGTCGCGGCCGTCGCGGCGGCCCGCCGTCGAGGTCTACGACGCGGCCGTGGGACGGCTCGTCGGCGCGGGCCTGCTCGACGAGGCCGACACGGTCGGGCTCGGCCGGCTCGGGCTGCTGCCGTCCGGGGCCGCCCACCGCCCGGTCGCCGAACTGTCGATCGGCCAGCGGCGCCGGCTCGACCTCGCCGTCCTGCTCGCCGCGCGTCCCCAGGTCGTGCTGCTCGACGAGCCGACCAACCACCTGTCGATGACCCTGGTCGAGGAACTGACGGAGGCGCTGGCGGCGACGGACGCGGCGGTGGTGCTCGCCACCCACGACAGGCGACTGCTGCGCGACACGGCGTCCTGGCCACGGCTCTCCCTGTGACCGGCGGTGTCAGGCCGGGCGGGAACCGCCGAGCAGGCGCGCGAGCGCCTTGACGACCTCGGCGGCCAGGACGGCCTGACCCGAGGCGGCGAAGTGGATGCGGTCCGCGCTCAGCAGGTCCGGGCGGGAGTTGACCGGGTGGTCCCACATGTCGACCAGCACGGCGTCGTGGTCGGCGGCCACCCGGCGGGTGACCTCGTTGAGCGTGCGGACCCTGTCCTCCCAGTCGGGGAACGAGGGCACCACGAACGCCCTGCCCAGCGTGAACACCGTGATCCGGGCGCCGGTCCCGGCGGCGAGCCCGAACAGCCGCCGCATCGTCCGCTCGACGAGGGCGAAGTCGGGCTCGGGGCGGAACAGGTCGTTGGCCCCGGACGGCAGGTGCACCAGATCGGGGCGGAAGGCGGCCAGGCGCTCGGCCTGTGTGTCCAGCGTCCTGGCCGTCGTCGCCCCGACCTCCGCGAGGTTCAGGTACGCCAGCCCCGGGTGGACGCGGCGCAGGACGTCCGCGACCCGGTCCGGCCAGCCGAGGCTGGTGTAGCCGGGGCTCGGATCCCCGGTCCCGGCCGACAGGCTGTCGCCGACCGTCGCGAAGCGCCGCCAGGGCGCCCCCGCGAGCAGCTCGGCGGCGCGCGCCGGGGCGAGGCAGTACGGGTCGGTCTCTTCGGTGAGCGCAGGCACGGGGGTCGTCACGGAGAAAACAGTACGACCGTTCGTGCACTTATCGCAAGACCCGGCGCCCGGCAGGACCGGCCCTGCACCCCGGGGGCGCAGTTCGCCGTACGAATTGTCAGGAGGCCCAACTGCTACCCTGGCCGGGTGGAAAAGCATGACGAGGGTCAGATCGGAATCGTGCCCGCACTGGTGCGCTCCACCTTCCTGGTCGACGCCGTGTACGCGGCCTCGGCCCGCGAACACGGCCTCACCCAGCAGCAGGGGCAACTGCTGTGCGTGCTGATGGCGCAGCCGTACGGCATGAGCCGGCTGGGTGCGACGCTGGGGCTGGCCAAGTCGAGCCTCACCGGCCTGGTGGACCGGACCGAACGCAACGGCCTGGTCCGGCGCGAACAGGACCCGCACGACACGCGTGCCGTCCGGGTCGCGCTGACCCCGCGCGGCAGCAGGCTCGCGGCGGAGTTCTACGCCGAGACCTGCCGGCGGATCGCGAAGCTGGCGGCGGGCCTCGACGACGCCGAGCGCGACACGCTCGCCCGACTGCTCGGCCGCGTCGTGCTCGAGAACGAGGTTCCGGTGGTCTTCCCCGAGCCGGACGAAGGCGCCCGCGACGACTGAGGCGGCGACGTCCCCGAGGTTGCGAGTTCGTGCCGCGAACCATACAGTTCGTGGCACGAACTCAACTTTTTTCGGGGGGAAGGCATGACCTCGTCCGGACACGACGTCCTCTTCGGCTTCGGCGCGCACAGCGGCATCGACGACGCCCCGGAGCTGCTGCGCATGACCCAACAGGCCGACCGGGACGGGCTCGACCTGTTCTCCCTGTCGGACCATCCCTACCTCGGCGGACGCCTGGACGCCTACGCCGCCCTCGGGTTCGTCCTCGGACGCACCCGGCAGATCGCGGGCTTCGCCAACGTCACCAACCTGCCGACCCGGCCCGCCCCCATGCTGGCGCGGACGGTGACCTCGCTGTCGGCGCTGTCCGGCGGCCGGGTCGTGCTCGGCATGGGGGCGGGCGGGCTGTGGGACCGGATCAGCGACATGGGCGTTCCCCGGTTGTCGCCGGGCGCCGCCGTGGACGCCTTCGAGGAGGCGATCGTCCTGGTCAGGAAGCTGTCGGGCGGCGGCCCGCCGGTCACCCACCAGGGCCGCCACTACCGCGTGGAGCAGATCGAGCCCGCTCCCGTGGCCGCGCCCCCGGTGTGGACCGGGTCGGTCGGCGGCCGGTCCCTGGCCGCCACCGGCCGGGTCGCCGACGGCTGGATCCCCGGCCACGCGGCGGACTGGCTCAGCGACCGCTTCCGGACGTCCCGGCGGGTCATCGACGATGCGGCGGCGGCCGTGGGCCGGGATCCGCGCGAGGTCCGCACGGTCTTCAACCTCCCCGGGCGCGTCACCGAACGGCCGCTGCCCGCGACGCGTGACCGCGAGCGCCGCTGGATCGGCGGGTCCGTCGACCAGTGGGTCGAGGAGCTGACCGGTGCGGTGCTGGAGCACGGCGCGTCGGGATTCATGCTCTTCTCCCCCGAAGGGGGGACGCCGGACCTCGACACCCTCGGCCGCTGGGGCGGGGAGATCGTCCCGGCCGTGCGCGAGGCGGTCGCCAAGGAATCATCCTGACCCTGGCGGTCGTACGAACAACGGGGATCTGGCTGCCGCCCGCCCGGCACGGCAGGCTCGACCGCAAGCCCCGTCCGGCCCGGACGGGCGACCGATGGGGAGATGCCGATGAGTGTTGCCGTGCAGCAGGAGAACCTCGCCCAGCGCAACGGGCGGCCGGTGGCCGTCACGGACCTGGTGCCGCTGGCCTTCGCGGGCTTCGCCCACTTCACCGCCATGCAGGTGCGCGGGGGCCGCGTCCGGGGCCTGGACCTGCACCTGGAACGGTTGCGGGTGGCGTCGCTGGAGTTGTTCGGACGGGCGCTGCCCGACGAACGGGTGCGGTCCTACCTGCGTACCGCGATCGCCGCGGGCCCACAGGACATGTCGCTGGTCGCCACGGTGTACTCACCGGCGGGGGAGTTCACCGTGGCCGACGCGGAGCCCGAGGTGCTCGTACGGACGAGCCCGGCCGCCTCCGGGCCCGCCGGCCCCCTGACGCTGGCCGTCGTCGAGCACGAGCGCTACCTGCCCGCCGTCAAGCACGTGGGCGAGGTGGCCAAGACGCACCTGCTGCGCCGGGCCGTCGCCCAGGGGTACGACGACGCCGCGTTCGTGGACCGGCAGGGCCGGTTCAGCGAGGGGACGATCTGGAACCTGGCGTTCTGGGACGACGGCACGGTGGTGTGGCCGCGCGCGGAGATGCTCACCGGGACCACCATGGGCATCGTCCGCCGCCAGCTGGCCCGGCTGGACGTCCCGCAGCGCGTCGCCGACATCCGCGTGGACGACCTGCCGGACCTGTCCGGTGCGGTGGTGATGAACTCCTGGACCCCCGGGATCGCCGTCCACCGCATCGGCGAGGTGACCCTGCCCGAGGCGCCCGCCTTCCTCGAACTCCTCCACCGCGCCTACGCCGCCGAGCCCCCGACGGCCCCCTGACGCCGGGAACGCGGCGGCCCGGTGGCCCGCCGCGTTCCACTGGCGCGCAGAGGTCAGACGGTGGCCTCGTCGCGGGGGAAGAAGGGCAGTTCGATGCGGACGACGTCGGCGGCGGCGAGGATCTGCGCCGCGTCGTCCAGCGGGGGGCGGATGTACTCGTTGATGCGCCTCTTGACCTCCTTGCCCTCGGCGCCGGAGGCCATCACCCGGCGGTCCCAGCCCCGGGTGAAGATCCCGCCCGCGCCGCCCAGGTCCAGGCAGGTGACGTACGGGCCGGGGGTGAAGTCGCGCAGCGGCAGGCCGAGGAGGTCGGCCGCCGCGTTGTACCCGGCGACCTTGCCGAGCGGGGTGGCGTGCTGGCAGGCCTGCATGACCGTGTGCTCGGCGTCGACCGGCGCCGCGGCGGTGTCCCCGGCGACGAACACCTCGGGAACGGCGGCGCGCAGCCGCCGGTCCACCGGCACCCGGCCGAGGTGGTCGAGGTCGTCGGAGACCTGCCGGGTGAGTTCGCTGGCCCGCAGCCCCACCGACCACACCACCACGTCCGCCTCGACCCTGCTGCCGTCGGACAGGACGGCGTATCCGTCACCGACCTCCGTCACCGTCGTTGCGAGGCGGCGCTCGACGCCCAGTTCGTCCAGGGCCGCCTCGATCTCCGCGCGCGGGCCGGGGCCGAGCTGGTCGCCGACCACCGGTGCCCGGTCCACCAGCAGCATCCGGCCCCGGGCGGCCAGTTCCGTCGCGGCCTCCAGGCCGACGAACCCGGCGCCGACGACCACCGCGGAGTAGCCCTCCCGGCCGCGCAGGTGCTCGGTGAGCCGCCGGGCCCCGTCCAGGGTGTCGATGTCGAAGAGCCGTTCCGCGCCGGCCAGGTCATGGGGAGCGACGAGCCTGCTGCCCGCCGCCAGCACCAGCCGGTCGTAGCCGATCTCCGCACCGTCGGCCACCACCACCCGGCGGCCGGTGTCGATCGTGCTCACCCAGGCCTGCCGGTGCTCGACGCCGATCGGCTTCAGGAACCTGCGCAGCTCCACCTTCGCCAGGTCCGGCTCGGGCTCGTACAGGCGTGGCCGCAGCACCAGGTGCTCGTGCGGCGCGATGAGCGTGATGCGCAGGTCCGCGTCGGCGTTCGCCTGTTCGCGTGCCAGCGCCGCCCCGGCCGCGCCCCACGCGCCCGCGAAACCGCCTCCGATGATCACAACGTGTGCCACCGTCCGGTCCTTTCTCTGCCTCGCCTCCGGGGGTCGGAGGGTTGTCGGCAGGGAGACAAGACGACGGGTTCAGATGTGACCGAGGCGGGCGAGCTTGCCGGGGTTGGCCAGTCTCCGGAACGTGGTGATCCGCCCGCCGTCGACCTCCACGGTGTCGAGCCAGACCGGCTCGCCGTCGTCGTAGCTCACCAGCGCGGGCCACCCGTTGACCTCGATGATCTGGAACGCGTCGGGACGCCTCAGCTCGATCAGCCGCACCGCCAGCCGGGCGATCGGCACGGCGCCACGGACCGGCCTGCGCGCGGCGGTCACCTCGCTGCCGCCGTCGGCGATGTAGACGGCCTCGGGGTGCAGCAGTTCGACGAGCCCGGCCAGGTCGCCCGCGTCGGCGGCGGCCTTGAACGCCTTGAGCACCCGTTCGGTCTCGGCCCTGGACGCCCGGGGCCGCTCCTTGACCGCGGCGACCCGCGCCCGTGCGCGGGAGGCGAGCTTGCGGCTCGCGGCGGGGGTGCCACCGAGCACCTCGGCGATCCGGCCGAACGGGAAGCCGAAGACGTCGTGCAGCACCAGGGCGACGCGTTCGGCCGGAGTGAGCGTCTCCATGACCACCAGCATCGCGGTGCTCACCGACTCGTCCATGAGCACCTGGGCGGAGGCGTCGGGCCCGGTCAGCAGCGGCTCGGGCAGCCAGGGCCCGACATACGACTCGCGCCGCACGCGCGCCGACTGCAGCACGTTGTAGGCCGTCCGCGCGGCCACGGTCACCAGCCAGGCCCGCAGGTCCCGCACCTCGGACAGGTCGGCGGCGGAGGCGCGCAACCAGACCTCCTGCGTCACGTCCTCGGCCTCGGCGACCGTGCCCAGGATCCGGTAGGCCGCCCCGAACACCGCGGGGCGGTGCGCCTCCCAGTCGGCCTCCGTCAGCCCCACCCTCGGCCCCCTGTCCCTCGGATCACCGCCCGACGATCCTAGGCGGAACGCCCCGGGGGACCGGAAGCGGCGTGATCAAGGACCCCCCGCCGGGGCCTCCTTGATCACGCC
>DATADI010000058.1:0-9785 GCA_036258615.1 Thermomonospora sp.
GCGACCGCGCGGTCGCCGCGCGGCCCGTTCCGGCCGGTGGGCGCGCCGATCGTCTGCTCGGCGCACGGCGACGCGATCGACGCGGCGTACTTCCGCGACAAGGACGGCGAGTCCTACCTGCTGTACCGGGCCGACCGGCCCGGCCCCCGCCCCACGGCCATCTTCATCCGGCGGCTGGGGGAGATGTGGCTGGGCTTCAAGGGTCCGGCGACCCGCATTCTCACCTGGGACGACTCCGACCCCATCCTGGTGGAGGCGCCCTCGCTCGTCCGGCACCGCGGCAAGTACGTGCTGTTCTACTCGTCCGGGGTGTTCTACAGCGACAACTACCGCACCCGGTACGCGGTGTCCGGAAAGCTCACCGGGCCGTACCGCAGGGCCCCGGGGACGCTGCTGTCCACCGACGCCTACGACCGCGTGGTCGTCGGGCCCGGCGGCGCCGACGTCATCCGGGACGGCGCCAAGGACCACATCGTCTTCCACGGCATCACCGAGAACCGTGACCGGCGGGTGACCCGGTCGATGTACGTCGCCACGCTGGGCTGGGACGGTTCCCGGCCGGTGGTCCGCGGGGTGCCCCGGCGCTACGAGGGCGAGCGCGGCGACCCGGTGGCGGGCAAGACCGTCAAACGCCCGCGGGCGTCCGGAGACCGGGCGATCGACCTGCACCGCGGCCCCGCGAGCAGCCTCGACCTGAGGGTCTTCGCGCCGGAGGCCGGTGTGTACACCGCCAGGCTGCGGTACCGGCCCAAGGGCCCCCGCATGGTCCGGGCGGTGCTGTCGGTGCGGTCCTCGCCGCAGGACAGCGGCTCGTCGGAACTGCACCTGCGGTACGGGGGCGACCCGCTGAACTGGCCGGTCGCCGAGGCGCACCTGACCCTGCGGGCCGGGTGGAACACCCTGACGCTCCGGGGCCTGACGGCGGCGGTCGAGATCGACCATGTGGAGATCCGCTGACCGCGGGGCGTTCCAGAACGTACACTGCGTCCACCTTCGACCATGTTGAGAGGCTTTCCTGATGAGCAAGCCGGCACCCGACGCCGCCGGGGCCCGCGCCGGGAAGCGGGTCGTCTACCTGCATCTGGGGACTCCCAAGAGCGGGACCACCTACCTGCAGAACGTGCTGTGGCGCAACCGTGAGGCGCTGCGCGAGCACGGCGTGCTCTACCCGGGCGAGGCGGCGCCCGCGCACTACTGGGCGACGCTCGACCTCCAGGAGGCCGCCTACCTCGGGCACGTCTACCCCGAGGTCCCCGGCGCCTGGGACCGGCTGGCGGAGGAGGTCCGGCGGTGGCCGGGCACCTCGGTCGTCTCCCACGAGCTGCTCACCCGGTCCACCCCCGAGCAGGCCAAGCGGGCGCTGGCGGCGCTGGAGCCCGCGGAGGTGCACCTGGTGCTGACCGTGCGGGACCTGGTGCGGCAGATCCCGGCGGCCTGGCAGGAGACGGTCAAGAACCGGTTCCAGGTGGGGTTCGCCCAGTTCGTCGCCGAGCTGCGCGCCCCCGAGGGCGAGCGCGGACGGCACGGCGAGGCGTTCTGGGCGATGCAGGACCTGGTGGGCATCCTGCGGCGCTGGGAGGGCGTGCCCGACGAGCGCGTCCACATCGTCACCGTCCCCTCGGGCGGTCCGCGTGACCTGCTGTGGCGGCGGTTCGCCGGGCTGGTCGGCGTGGACCCGGAGCGGCTGGCCCCGCCGGAGGTGGAGGCCAACGTCTCCCTCGGGGCGGTGGAGACGGCGGTGCTGCGGCAGCTCAACCGGCGGCTCAAGGAGGGCCTGGAGTGGCCCGACTACGAGCGGACGGTCAAGCACGACCTGGTCCACCACGTGCTCGGCGGGCGGCCCGGCTCCCGGAAGATCGCGCTGACCGGGGCGGACCTGGAGTGGGCGGTCGGCCGGGCGGAACGGATGCTGGCGGACGTCGGCGCCCGCGGCTACCAGGTGGTCGGCGACCTCGCCGAGATCACCCCCGCCCGCCCGGCGGCGGACGCGGCTCCGGCCCGGCATCCCGACGACGTCACCGACGACGAGCTGCTGACGGCCGCCCTCGACACCGCCGCCGGCGCGGTGCGGCGGACCGCCGAGCAGAACCGGCGCGCCGAGACGCTCCAGCGCCGGCTGCACGAGGCCGAGCGGGAGGCCGAGCGCGCCCGTGCCGAGGCCGCCGAGGCCCGTGAGCAGATGCGCATCGCCTACGAGCGGCCGGTGCTGCGCCACCTGGCGCACCGGATCGGGCAGCGGGTGCCGGTCGTCATGCGGACGATGCAGCTCGCCGTGCGGGTGCGCCGCCGTCTCCGGCGTGGTGCGCGATGACCGCCGCGCCCAAGGTCGTCGCGGTGGTCGTCACGTACAACCGCCGGGACCTGCTGGAGGAGGCGCTGACCGCCATCGCCGGGCAGGTCCGCCCGCCGGACGTGACGGTGGTGGTCGACAACGCCTCCACCGACGGCACCCACGACGTGCTCGCGGCGCGGGCCGGTCAGGTCGAGACGATCCGGCTCGACCGGAACACCGGCGGCGCCGGGGGCTTCGCCGCGGGCCTGGCGCGGGCCCTCGAACTGGGCGCCGACCGGATCTGGCTGCTCGACGACGACACCGTCCCGGAGCCGGGCGCGCTGGCGGCGCTGCTGCGGGTCTGCGCGGGCACCGCCCTGGTGGCCAGCCGGGTCGTGTGGACCGACGGGCGCCCGCACCCGATGAACACCCCGCGCACCAAGCCGGGCGTCACCCGGGCCGAGCTGGAGTGGGCACGGGCGCTGGGCTGCGTGCCCATCAGGTCGGCGTCGTTCGTCTCGGTGCTGGTGGAGGCGGCGGCCGTGCGGGAGCGCGGGCTGCCGCTGGCGGACTACTTCCTGTGGAACGACGACTTCGAGTTCACCACCCGGATCCTGCGGGGGCGGCGGGGCCTGCTGTGCCCGGACAGCGTGGTCGTCCACAAGACCCGTACGTTCGGGGCGGCCGACGCGGACCCGGGGGAGCGGTTCTTCTTCGAGGTGCGCAACAAGGTCTGGCTGTTCACCCGCAGCGGCGGCCTGGCCCCTTCGGAACGCGTCGTGTACGGCGGCGCCACCGTGCGGCGGTGGGCGCGGACGTTCGTGAAGTCCTCCGACCGGGCCACGTTGCGCCGGGGCCTGGTGCGGGGCCTGGCCGCCGGTGTGCGCACCGCGCCACGGCCGAACGCCGAGGTGCTCGGGCGGGCCGGGTTCAGCGTTCCTCGGCGGTCTCGGACCTCCTGATCCGCTCGACCGTGTGCCAGTAGGCCACCCGCATCCGCATCACCATGGCGTTGCGTTCGCTGACCCGGTGGACGACGGTCTTGTGGAGTGGGCGGCGCTGCAGCTCGGCGATCCGCCCGTGCAGCTCCGCGTTCTCCTCGCGCAGCCGCACGATCTCGTGGACCAGCCCGATCAGCCCGTCGGTGGCGGCCTCGAGCACCTCCCGGTCGTCCGGCGGCGTGGGAGCGTGCCAGGTGGGCTCGCGGAGCAGGTCGTCCAGGTCGCCGACCACCGGGTACCCGGCGGCGCGCAGCCCGTCGACCAGCTCCTGCTGCCGGTTCCGCACCCAGGCCCGCCGGGGCGCGGGCACGGAGAACCTGCGCTTGCCCTGCCGCCGGGACAGCACCTCGTGGGCGAGGACGCCCTTGACGACCTGCCCGAAGTGCCACTTCGGCAGCTCGTCGCCGAGGGCGACGTTCAGCCGCCGCACCAGCTCGGTCTCGGCCATGCCCATCGACTCGTTGCCGAACGCCTCGCTCAGGTCGGCGAGGTCGGGGTCGATCCCGGTGACCCCGGCGAACCGCCGCCACAGCAGGTCGCGCGGGGATCCCGGCGGCGGGACGGTGATGACGTGCACCCGCTCGGCGGGGATGTCGCGGGACCAGCGTTCCAGCACGGCCACGGCGTCGTGGACGCTCCAGAACCAGCGGCCCGCGCCGACGCCGGGGCCGCCGTCGATGACGTCCTCCAGCCAGGCCCGGTACCGCTTGGGGGAGCGGTGCTTGACGTACTCCTGCCAGGCCGACGGCAGCAGCCCGGCCAGCCCGCGGATGGTGTAGACGACGTGCAACTCCAGCGGTGCGAGGGACGCGACCGCGCGGTCGATCCGCTCGGGCGGCAGCGAGGCCAGCGACTCCTCGGAGATGATCGTGACCGGCCGGTCGGACGCGTGCACCTCGGCGGCCAGCCGGTCCCACGCGCCCTCCCGGGACGGGGTGGGGTCGCCGGGGTCCTGGGGGATGCCGCGCAGGTCCCACACGGCCTGGTACTGCTGCGGGTGGCCGCCCGTGGGCAGCAGCACCCCGGCCTCCGCCAGGGTCTCGGCGTTGTTGCGGAGCACCTGCTGGAGGAAGGTCGTGCCGCTCTTCGGGGAGCCGATGTGGAGGAAGACCCGGCGGGTGCCGTCCGAACCCGTGGACGTGAGGGCTGCCACGCTGCTTCCTCCTGCCGGGTGCCGTCGAGCCGAACGCGACGGCATCATAGCGCCGGGATGTCGTGTGGGTCCCATCTCGTCACGATCCGTCCCGGGGTGACGGAAAAGTGGAAGCGGGCTGGTGCCGGGGTCTTCTCCGGTATCGTCTGACTGCGCGCCCGAATGAATCTGAAACGTCCGGCTCTCGGCGGCAGGCGCTGCCGCTCTCTCGGAGTAGCCATCTGACGCCTGCTGAGCGTCCGACCAGAAGGATGTACGTGAACGCTGATGTCGTCGTCGTCGGCTCGGGCTTCTTCGGCCTGACCGTCGCCGAACGCTGTGCCGAGCTGTTCGGATCGCGGGTCCTGGTCCTCGAACGGCGCGATCACCTGGGCGGCAACGCCTACAGCGAGAACGAACCCGAGACCGGCATCGAGGTCCACCGCTACGGCGCCCACCTGTTCCACACCTCCAACGAGCGGGTGTGGGAGTACGTCAACCGCTTCACCCGCTTCACCGACTACCGGCACCGGGTCTACTCCAACTTCAAGGGCCGGATCTACTCCATGCCCATCAACCTCGGCACGATCTGCGAGTACTTCGGCCGGGCGTTCACCCCGGACGAGGCCCGCGCGCTGGTCGCCGAGCAGGCGGCGGAGGTGTCCGACCCCCGCAACCTGGAGGAGAAGGCGATCTCGCTGATCGGGCGCCCCCTGTACGAGGCGTTCATCCGGGGCTACACCGCCAAGCAGTGGCAGACCGACCCCCGGGAGCTGCCCGCCGAGGTCAT
Organism: Thermomonospora sp.; assembly: GCA_036258615.1. GTDB lineage: Bacteria > Actinomycetota > Actinomycetes > Streptosporangiales > Streptosporangiaceae > Thermomonospora. The sequence goes on from DATADI010000058.1 coordinate 5,196, forward strand.
CACCCGGCTGCCGGTCCGCTACACCTTCGACAACCGCTACTTCAACGACACCTACGAGGGCCTGCCGGTCGACGGGTACGCCGCCTGGCTGGAGCGGATGGCCGACCACCCCAACATCGAGGTCCGGCTCAACACCGACTTCTTCGACCTCCGCGACGACCTCGTCGGGAACGTCCCGGTCGTCTACACCGGCCCGCTGGACCGGTACTTCGACTACCGCGAGGGCGAGCTGGGCTGGCGGACGCTGGACTTCGAGACCGAGGTCCTGCCCACCGGCGACTTCCAGGGCACCCCGGTGATGAACTACGCCGACGAGGACGTGCCCTACACCCGGATCCACGAGTTCCGGCACTTCCACCCCGAGCGGACGCACTACCCCAAGGACCGGACCGTCATCGTCCGCGAGTACTCGCGCTCGGCGACCCGCGACGACGAGCCGTACTACCCGATCAACACCGCCGAGGACCGGGCCCGGCTGCTGCGCTACCGGGAGCTGGCCAGGCGGGAGGACGGCGTGCTCTTCGGCGGCCGGCTCGGCACCTACAAGTACCTCGACATGCACATGGCGATCGCGAGCGCGCTGAACATGGTCGACAATCGGCTCAAGCCGCACATCGCGGACGGTGCGCGGCTCGTCAGCGGAGGTGTGGACGAATGAGCACGCAGACGCGTGTCCTGCAGCGGGTCGTCATGCCGCTGGACGGCGACCTGGACGTCGTCCGGCTCTACCTGGACGACCGGATCGGCAAGGCGGCCCCGGCCGAGGACGGCGACGCGGACGGCGCGCACGAGCCCCTGCTGTCGGTCGACACCGACACCCTGACCCGCCGCAGCGTCACCGTGCCGGTCGGGCGGCGGCTGTCGCTCTGCACCTACTTCAACGCGTTCCCGGCCGGGTACTGGCGGCGGTGGACCATCCTCGAGGACGTGCGGCTGCGCGTCCGGCTGCGCGGCGAGGGCACCCTCATCGTCTACCGGTCCAACGCCAAGGGCCACGTCCAGCGTGTCGCCTCCACGCACGTCGACTCCCACGATCCCGCCGAACACGACTTCGACCTGTCGCTCAAGCCGTTCATCGACGGCGGCTGGTACTGGTTCGACCTGGTCGCCGGGCAGCGCCCGATCGAGCTGGTGGAGGCCGACTGGGTGGCCGACGACACCGGCGGGCGCACCCCGGGCCGCACCAACATCGGCATCACCACCTTCAACCGGCCCGGCTTCTGCGTCGACCAGCTCGCCGCGCTGGCCGGGACGGGCGAGGCGCTGGAGGTGATCGCCGACATCCTGGTGGTCGACCAGGGCACCCAGCGGGTCAGCGAGCACCCCGGGTACGCCGAGGCGGCCGAGGCCCTCGGCGACCGGCTGCGGCTGATCGAGCAGCCCAACCTCGGCGGGTCCGGCGGCTTCGCCCGCGCCATGGCCGAGACGGCGCGCGACGACCGCGCCGACTACGTGCTGCTGCTCGACGACGACGTGATCACCGAGCCGGAGGGCATCCTGCGGGCGGTCGCGTTCGCCGACCTGGCCCGCACCCCGACGGTGGTCGGCGGCCACATGTTCAGCCTGTACGACCGTTCGGTGCTGCACGCCTACGGCGAGACGCTGGAGCAGTACCGCTGGTTCTGGGGGCCGGCGCCGAACACCCGCCACGGCCACGACTTCGCCGCCCGGGGCCTGCGGCAGACGCCCTGGCTGCACCGCCGGGTGGACGTCGACTACAACGGCTGGTGGGAGTGCCTGGTCCCGACCGAGGTGATCCGCAAGGTCGGGCTGTCGCTGCCGATGTTCATCAAGTGGGACGACGCGGAGTACGGCATCCGGGCGGGCAAGGCCGGGTTCCCCACCGTGTCGCTGCCGGGGGTCGCCGTCTGGCACGTGCCGTGGCACGAGAAGGACGACACCATCGACTGGCAGGCCTACTTCCACGAGCGCAACCGGCTCGTGTCGGCGCTCATCCACTCGCCGTACGAGCGGGGCGGCAACCTGCTCAAGGAGAGCCTGTTCGTCTCCGTCAAGCACGCCCTGGCGATGCAGTACTCCGCCGCCGAGCTGATGCTCCAGGCGATCGAGGACGTGCTGGAGGGCCCCGCCCACATGCACCGTGAGCTGCCCACCAAGCTCGCCGAGATCCGCGCGATGCGCAAGGAGTTCGCCGACGCCCAGAGCGTGGCGCGGCCGGAGGAGCTGCCGCCCGTGCGCCGCAACAAGCCGCCGCGCAGGGGCCGGGTGGCGTCCCGCCCGCAGAACCGCCGGGCCATGTTCACCAAGGCGGTGGTCAGCGGGCTCAAGCAGTTCCGCCCGGTGGACCGGCAGGCCCTCACCAACCCGCAGGCGCGGATCCCGCATGTGGACCTGGCCTGGTGGCGGCTGGCCGACCTGGACAGCGCCCTGGTCTCCTCGGCCGACGGCACCGGCGTGTTCTGGTACCAGCGTGACCGCCGCCGGTTCCGCGCCATCATGCAGCGGACCTCCGCGCTGCACGCCCGGCTGTTCAAGGAGTGGCCCGAGCTGAGCGCCCGCTACCGGGAGGCGGCGGCCGAGATCGCCTCACCGGAGAGCTGGGAGGGCACCTTCCAGGCGGGCGCGGAGTCCGACTGACGATGACGGCGCTCACGTCGGCCCCCCTGCAGGAACCCGACGCCTCCGGGGGGCTGCTGGAGGTGTTCCGGCGCAGGTACCTGCTGCGCCTGCTGGTCCGCCGGGAGCTGCGTGCCCGGTACAAGAGCTCGGTGCTCGGGCTCGGCTGGTCGTACGTGCGGCCCGCGATCTACTTCAGCGTCTACTTCTTCATCGTCGGGCAGGTGCTCGGCGCCGGGGACAAGCTGGAGGACTTCGCGGTCTACCTGTTCTCCGGCATGGTGCTGGTGAACCTGTTCAGCGACGTCCTGCACTCGACCACCCGGTCCATCACCGGGCACGCCGCGCTGGTCCGCAAGATCTTCCTGCCCCGGGAGCTGTTCCCGATGGCGTCCACGCTGGTGTCCCTGGTGCACTTCGTGCCGGGACTGCTCATCCTGCTGGGCGCCGGGATCGCCGCCGGGTGGACCCCGTCGCCGGGCGGGCTGGCCGCCGCGGCGGTCGGCTTCGCGATCGTGCTGCTGCTGGCGCTGGGCGTCGGGCTGCTGCTGGCCGCCGGGAACGTGTTCCTGCGCGACCTGGAGCAGGCGGTGGACGTCAGCTCGGTGGTGATCATGTGGTCGGCGCCGGTGATCTACCCGTGGACCCTGGTCCGCGACACGGCCCCGGCCTGGCTGACGGACCTGTATCTGATCAACCCGCTGGTCACCGCGGTGTCGCTGTTCCAGCGGGGGTTCTGGCTGCCGGGCGCGGAGGCGGGCTTCACCTTCCCGCCCGACCTCGGCTGGCGGGCGCTCGGGTCGTTCGTCTTCGCGGCGCTGGTGTTCGCGGTCGGACAGCGGGTGTTCGCCGTCGCGCAGCGGCGCTTCGGCCAGGAGCTGTGAGGGGATGATGGAAGCGGTCGTCGTGGACGGGGTGACCAAGGAGTTCCGGCTCCGGCACGCCCGGTCTCTCAAGGACCTCGCGGTGCGCCGGATGCGCCGGCAGCGGGTGGCCGAGCGGTTCTACGCCCTCGACAACGTGAGCGTGACCGTCCGGCAGGGCGAGGCGGTCGCCCTGATGGGGATGAACGGCTCGGGCAAGAGCACCCTGCTCAAGATGATCTCCGGGGTGATGCGGCCGGACCGCGGCACGGTCCGGGTCCGCGGCCGGGTCGCCGGGCTGATCGACGTCGGCGCCGGGCTGCACCCGGAGCTGACCGGCCGGGAGAACGTGTTCCTCAACGGGGCGATCCTCGGGATGAGCGAGGCGGAGATCCGCCGCAAGTTCGACGCGATCGTGGACTTCTCCGGGGTGGAACGGTTCCTGGACGGCCAGGTGAAGTTCTACTCCTCCGGGATGTTCATGCGGCTGGCGTTCTCCATCGCCGCGCACACCGAACCGGACGTGTTCCTCATCGACGAGGTCCTGGCGGTCGGTGACCCGCCGTTCCGGCGCAAGTGCAAGGAGCGGATCCGGGCCATGCGCGCCGAGGGGCGCACCATGGTGATCGTCGCCCATGACATCAAGATGCTCACCGAACTGTGCGACCGGGGGCTGATGATGCGCGGCGGCCAGGTCGCCTACGACGGTGACGTCAACGTCGCCGGGGAGATGTGGCGCGAGGACCGCCGGGCGCGCCGGGCCGGCCGGACCGGTCAGGCCGCCGGGGAGCCCGTCGGCCGCCCGGGCTGACCTGCGACGTTCCACAACGTCCCAGGACCGGCGTAGAATCCCAGCCGCGCCCGAGGACGAGAGGCGGGCCGCCGCGGGCGGGCCGTCGTGAGCGTGATCAAAGGGGAACCAGGGTGGCCGAGGCCGGAGGCGGGAACGACAGGTCCGAGCAGCGCCCGCCGGAGGGTCCGCCGCCGTTCGCGCCGTGGACGCCCGACCCGGACGCCGGGCCGGGCCCCGCCGGGCCACCGCCCGGCACCGGGCTTCCCGACCTGCCCGACCTCCCGGACGTGCCCGACCACACGGTGGTGGACCAGCCCGGCCAGGCGCCGCCGCCGACCGGGCCGCCCGCCGCACCGG
>DATADI010000059.1:0-3851 GCA_036258615.1 Thermomonospora sp.
GCGCGCGGCCGGGGGGGAGGTGCGCGGCGTCAACGGCGACCGGGACCCCTTCGGCGGCCCGGACCCGGCCGACGCCGCGCACGTGGCGCTGCTGCCCGGCGAGCGGCACGACCTGTCCCGGGACCCGGCGGCGGCCGCGCCGGCCGCCGCCGGGTCCCGGGACAGGTCGTGCCGCTCGCCGGGCAGCACCGCCACGTGCGTGGCGTCGGCCGGGTCCGGCACGCCGAAGGGGTCGCGGTCGCCGTTGACGACGAGCACCTCCACCCCGGCCGCGCGCAGTTCGTCGGCGCGTGAGACCTCCGGCCTGCGCGGCGGGTGCAGCGGGAACGCCAGCGCCACGACCCCGGCCGCGCCCGCCGCACGGGCGGTCCGGCAGGCCACCCGGGCGCCGTTGCTGCGGCCCCCCTGCACCAGCGGCAGATCACCGATCCGGTCCCGCAGCGCGGCGACGATCTCCAGCCACGCCTCGTCCTGCCGGGCCGCCGAGCCGGGCGCGCGCCGCCCCGCCGCCCGGAACGGCTGGAGGATCCGGGCCACCGCGCCGCCCAGGCCCAGCGCCGTGTCCCGGACGGCGAGCAGGTCGGGGGCGTCCACTCCCCCGTTGGAGCCGTGGGTGAGCAGCAGCCAGAAGCGGGGGTCCCCGGCCGGTTCGTCCAGGGTGACCTCGGCGGGGCCGTGCGACGTCGCGATGCGCATGGGCCCACGCTAACGTTCCGGAGGGCATCGGCTGATCACCGGAAGGGCACGCAGACGGCATGGAGAAGATGACCGACGCCGAGTGGCGGGCGTTCGTGAGCGCGGGGACGCGCACCGGCAAGGCGGCGGTGGTCCGCAGGGACGGCCGCCCGCACGTCACGCCGATCTGGTTCGTGCTGGACGGCGACGACCTGCTGTTCAACACCGGCAAGGACAGCCTCAAGGGCCGCTGCCTGCGCCGTGACCCGCGGATCACGATCTGCGTGGACGACCAGGAGCCGCCGTACTCGTTCGTCGTGATCAGCGGTGAGGCCGAGCTCAGCGAGGACCTGGACGAGATGCGGCGGTGGGCGACGGCCATCGGCGGGCGGTACATGGGCGAGGACAGGGCCGAGGCGTTCGGCGCCCGCAACGCCGTGCCCGGGGAGCTGCTGGTGCGGGTGCGGATCGGCCACGTCGTCGCCGAACGCGACGTCGCGGGCTGACCCGCCGGTCTAGGCCCCGTCGTCCAGGACGCGGCGGGCGCGGTCGGTGAAGCTCTCCTCCAGCAGACCGCCCCACGGGTAGTCGGCGGGGACCTCCAGGGCCTGGCCGAGCGCCTCGTGGGCCTCGCCGGCGGTCCGTGCGGGGCCCTGGGCGTACCGCAGGGCCGCCAGCGCGTACATGTGGTCGAGGGCCCCGAAGACCTCCCCGGTCAGGGCGGGAAGGGTGCCGTCGGCGACCGCCTGCTCCACCAGCGGCTCCCACCAGGGGATCTCGGCGTCGTCGTCGCGGGCCCCGAACTCGCGCCGCAGCCGCGCCCGGACCTGCCCGGACACCCCCGGCCGCCCCAGGCCCCGCGTCCACACCTCGCGGGCCTCCTCGGCGCGGCCCCGCAGCGGGAGGGTGCGGGCCAGCAGCTCGGTCGCCAGCGGGCCGACCTCGGGGTCGGCGGCGGCCTCGTCGTCGTCGAGCACCGCGTCGAACGCCCCGATCGCCTGGTCCAGGTAGGCGATGCCGATGGCGGTGGCCAGCCGGGCGTAGGCGTACGGGGCGGAGTCGCGGTCGATCAGGCGCAGCGCCCCGGCCAGCACCCGCTGGGCGCGGGCGGGCTCGCCCCGCTCCAGCAGCCGCTGCGCCAGGTCGTGCGCGGCGACCGGGGCGTACTGCGGGTCCCCGGTCTCGATGACCCGCTCCCACCAGCCGCGGGCGGCCTCGGCGTCGCCGTCGTCGTCGGCGAGCTGGGCCAGGGCCAGCAGCGCGGGCGGCAGGTAGCGGGGGTTGCCGAAGTCCACGACCAGCGACCAGGCGCGGGCGGCGTCGGCGCGTTCCCCGGCCCGCTCGTGGCTCAGGGCGAGGTGGTAGGCGGCGCGGGGGCCGTACTCGGGATCCTCGGTGCCGATGGCGATCCAGTCGGCCTCCCGGGCGCCGGCCACGTCGCCGAGGTCGTCGCGGACGACCGCCAGGCCGAGCGCGGCCCGCGCCCGGTGCGGCCCCTCCCCCATCGTCAGGACGTGCTCGAACAGCCGCGCCGCCGCCTCGGGGTCACCGCCCTCGGCGAGCCGGCGGGCCTCCTCGCACAGCAGGGACGGGTCCGCGGTCGTCTCGTCCGGCGTCGTGCTCATGCGCATGCCTTCGGGGTCGGCCTCCGTGATCCGTCGAAGCCTATCGAGCCCGCGGTGCCGGACCCGGCGAAACGCCGGGCCCGGCACCTACCTCGTGGGGACGGGCGCGGGTCAGTCCTCGAACGCCTCCGGCGGAGGGCAGGAGCACACCAGGTTGCGGTCACCGTAGGCCTGGTCGATCCGGCGGACCGGGGACCAGTACTTGTGCTCGCGCAGCGACGGCAGCGGATAGGCGGCCTCCTCGCGGCGGTAGGCGTGCTTCCAGTCGTCGCCCACCAGCAGGTCCGCGGTGTGCGGGGCGTTCTTGAGCGGGTTGTCCTCGCGGTCGTAACCGCCGTCGGCGACCCGGGCGATCTCCCGGCGGATCTCGATCATCGCGTCGCAGAACCGGTCCAGCTCGGCCAGGTCCTCGCTCTCGGTGGGCTCGATCATCAGCGTGCCCGCCACCGGGAACGACAGGGTCGGCGCGTGGAAGCCGTAGTCGATCAGCCGCTTGGCGACGTCCTCGGCGGTGATCCCGGTCTCCTTGGTGATCTTCCGGAGGTCGGCGATGCACTCGTGCGCGACCAGCCCGTTCCGCCCGGTGTACAGGATCGGGTAGTGCGGGGCCAGCCGCCGGGCCACGTAGTTGGCGGCCAGGATGGCGCCCTCGGTGGCCTCGCGCAGCCCGTCGGGCCCCATCATCGCGATGTACGCCCAGGAGATCGGCAGGATGCCCGCCGAGCCCCAGGGGGCGGCCGAGATCGGGCCCACGCCGGTGTCCTGCGGGCCCGCCTCCGGCCGCAGCGGGTGGCTGGGCAGGAACGGCGCCAGGTGCTCGCGGACGCCGACCGGGCCGACGCCGGGGCCGCCGCCGCCGTGCGGGATGCAGAACGTCTTGTGCAGGTTCAGGTGGGAGACGTCGGAGCCGAACTCGCCGGGCCGGGCCAGGCCGACCAGCGCGTTGAGGTTGGCGCCGTCCACGTAGACCTGGCCGCCCGCCTCGTGGACGGCCCGGCAGACGTCGGTGATGGTCTCCTCGAACACCCCGTGCGTGGAGGGGTACGTCACCATGATCGCCGAGAGGTTCTCCCCGTGCTGGGCGATCTTGGCGTGCAGGTCGTCCATGTCGATGTTGCCCGCCGTGTCGCACTTCACCACGACGACGCGCATGCCCGCCATGACGGCGCTGGCCGCGTTGGTGCCGTGCGCCGACGAGGGGATCAGGCACACGTCCCGGTGGGTCTCGCCGCGGGAGGCGTGGTAGCCGCGGATCGCCAGCAGCCCCGCCAGCTCCCCCTGGGATCCGGCGTTCGGCTGCACGGAGACCTTGGCGTACCCGGTGATCTCGGCCAGCCAGTCCTCCAGCTCGCCGATCAGCTCGAGGTATCCCCGCGCCTGGTCGAGCGGCGCGAACGGGTGGATCTGGGCGAACTCCGGCCAGGTGACCGGCTCCATCTCGGTGGTGGCGTTGAGCTTCATGGTGCACGAGCCCAGCGGGATCATGGTGCGGTCCAGCGCCAGGTCCTTGTCCTGGAGGCGGCGCAGGTACCGCAGCATCGCGGTCTCGGA
>DATADI010000060.1:0-3786 GCA_036258615.1 Thermomonospora sp.
GGCCGGCCTTCCCGGCGCTGCCCGCCGAGGTCCTGGTCGAGCCGGCCGGGACGCGCCCGTGGGGCGTCGTGCCCGACCCCGACCGGCCCGGCGGGCTGCCGTTCCTCGCCGACCTGCCGCACCCCTGGGTGGCGGTGATGGGGCCGACCGTCCCGGCCGAGGAGGGCGCCGCGTCGCTGCGCTGGGCACGCCAGACGCTCGGGCTGCTCGAACGCGGCATCATCTCTCCCGACCCCGGCGGCGGCCCGGTGTCGTGGGCCGACCACCTGCCGTCGCTGGTGCTGTTCCAGAACGAGGAGCTGCACCGGATGATGGCGGCCCGGCGGCTGGCCCCGCTGCTGGAGCTGCGTCCCCGCGAGGCGGAACGGCTGGGCGGCACCCTGCTGGCCTGCCTGCAGCACGGGTTCCACGTCCGGAACGCCGCGCAGGCCCTGCACGTCCACCCGCAGACCGTCCGGTACCGGATCAACCAGCTCGAAGCCCTGTTCGGCGAGGACATGTACTCCGCCGACCTGCGCCTGGAGCTGGAGATGGCCCTGCACGCCTGGCTCGCGGCCCACGCCGCCGACTCCCGGTGAACCGCCCGGGACCCTGCCAGCCGGGGATGGCGAGGTCCGGTACGGTGACCGGATGAGCGAGGCGCCGTCCCGGCCTGACCAGCAGTACCGGATCGAGGAGCTGGCCCGGGAGGCAGGGATCCCCGTCCGCACGCTGCGTTACTACCAGGAGCGCCGCCTGCTGCCCCCGCCCCGCCGCGAGGGCCGGGTCGCCCTGTACTCGCCGGCCCACCTGGAACGGCTGCGGCTCATCACCGCGCTGCTGGAACGCGGCTACCGGCTCGACGGCATCGAGGAACTGCTCGCCGCCTGGGAACAGGGCCGCGACGTGGGCGAGCTGCTCGGCTTCGAGTGGGCGGTGACGGCCCCCTGGAGCGACGAGACCGTCTTCGAGCTGTCGGTGGACGAGCTGGCCGCGATGTTCGGCGACCAGTTCACCCCGGAGGCCCTGGAGGAGGCGGTCGAGCTGGGCTACCTGGAGGTGGACGGCGACCGGGTCCGCCACCGGATCCCCCGGCTGCTGGAGGCCACCGCCGCGCTGGTGCAGGAGGGCGTCCCCCTGTCGGCCATCCTCGCGGTGACCTGGGAGCTGGAGGCCGCCTTCGACCGCATGGCGTACGTGTTCGTCCGGATGGCCCGGCGGCACCTGCTCGGCCCGGTGGGCACGCCCCCGTCCCCGGCGGAGCTGGCCCGGCTGACCCGCACGGTGGAACGCCTGCGCCCGGTCGCCCGCACCGTCGCCGACGAGCACTTCGCCCGCGCCATGGACCGCCGCATCCGCCGCGAACTCCCCGTCATCGCCGAGCACCTCCCCCCGGCCACCTGACGCTTTTTTTGACCGATCGTTCTCGATGGTGCTAGCGTCCCGGTGTGGCCAGGACCAAGGAGTTCGATCCGGACGCGGTGCTGCAGAAGGCGCTGGAGCTGTTCCGCGAGCGCGGGTACGAGGGCACGTCGATGTCCGATCTCGTCGAGCGCCTGGGCATCGCGCGGGCCAGCATCTACGGCACCTTCGGGAGCAAGCGCGACCTGTACCTCAAGGCTCTGGACCGCTACCTGGAACAGGGTGACCTCATCGAGCGGCTCTCGCAGCCCGGCCCGGTGCTGCCCGCCGTCCGTGGGGTGTTCGAGGCGTACGTCGAGGAGTGCCTGGCCGACGAGCTGCGCCGGGGGTGCCTGGTGGTCAACACCGCCATCGAGCTGGCGCCGCGCGACCCCGGGCTGGCACGGCGGGTCGTGGCGAGCTGGGACGCCCTGGAGACCGCGCTGACCTCGGCGCTGATCCGGGCCCGCGCGCAGGGCGAGATCGCCGCCGACGCCGACCCGCGCGGGCTGGCCCGGATGCTGCTGATGCTGTTGCAGGGGCTGCGGGTGCTGGGCCGCGCCGACCCGGACCCGGTCCGGCTGCGCGGCGCGGTGGACCAGGCGATGGCGACCCTGCGCTGAACCCGGGCTCCCTCCGAGGGAGCCCTCTTCTCTGCACTGATTCGAGAACGTTCGATCTAGAATTTGGGAGGACTCATGAGCAGTCGTTTCACCGGGAAGGTCGTGCTCGTCACCGGGGCCACCGGCGGGGTGGGGACCGTCACCGCCCAGGCGTTCGCCCGGGAGGGCGCCACCGTGGTGCTGGCCGGACGCGACGAGGGCAGGCTCGCCGCGCTCGTCAAGCAGATCGCCGACGAGGGCGGCACCGCCAGCGCGGTCACCGTGGACGTCACCCGCCCCGACGAGGTGGCCGCGATGGTGGAGACGGCCGTGGCGCGGCACGGCCGCCTGGATGTCGCCTTCAACAACGCGGGCGTGTTCGGCGAGTTCAACTCCGTCGCCGACTACGACGAGCGGGTCTGGGACACGGTGCTGGCCACCAACCTCACCGGGGTCTTCCTGGCGATGAAGCACGAGATCGCCCACATGCGCCGCAACGGCGGCGGCACGATCGTCAACATGGCCTCCAACGTGGGCGCGCACTTCCGCCTGCCCGGCGCGGGCGCCTACGCCGCCTCCAAGGCCGCCGTCGCCACGCTGACCCGGACGGCCGCCCGCGAGCACATCGGCGACGGCGTCCGGATCAACGCGATCAGCCCGGGGCCCATCGACACGCCGATGTCCCTGCGTCCCGGCGAGACCCGCGCCGAACGCGACGCGCGGATGAAGGACGTCCTGCCGATCGGGCGGGTCGCCGCCTGCGCGGAGGTCGCCGCCACCGTGCTGTGGCTGGCCTCCGACGAGTCCGCCTTCGTCGTCGGCCACGACCACGTCATCGACGGCGGCGCCACCGCCTGAGCCCGGCGCCTACCGTCCGGTGGTGCGGGTGGACCACAGGGGCCGGGACGCCTTGCTGTAGATGACCACGTTGCCGTCGTTCTGGACGTTGAGCCAGGCGCCCGCGCTCCGGGTGCGGGAACTCCACAGCGGCGTCCGGCCCTTGTAGACGACGAGGTTGCCGTCCTTCTGCATCACCGCGAACGCCCCGGGCCGGTGCGCGGTGCCGCTGCTCCACAGCGGCGTGCGGCCCTTGTAGAGCACGAGGTTGCCGTCGGTCTGCTGGATGAGCAGGAACCGGCGGTCCTGCGACACCACGCCCTGCCCGGGGTCGAGCGTGGAGCCGGACGGGAGCACCTGGTTGTAGCGGTACCGCGACCAGAGCGGCTTGCCGTTCCGGGTGTACACGACCAGGTTGCCGTCGTTCTGCACCGCCAGGTACGCCCCCGGGTGCCCGGCCGTGTACGACGACCACAGCGCCTTGCGGCCCTTGTAGACGACGAGGTTGCCGTCCTTCTGCATCGCGGCGAACGCGCCGGGGTTGCGGGCGGTGTTGCTGCTCCACAGCGCCTTGCGGCCCTTGTAGAGCACCAGGTTTCCGTCGGTCTGCTGGGCGAGGGCGTACCGGTTGTTCTGCGACCGGACGACCCTGCCGGGCTTGAGGACCTGGCCCGGCCGCACGATGCCCGTCCCCGCGGTCAGGGCCCCGCCACCCGGCCCCGCGGCCCGCACGGCGGTCGTCCCGGCGGTCGCGCCCGTCCCGGCGACCAGCACGGCACCGGAGGCCATCACCGCCACGGCGGCCGTGGACGCGACCAACTTCTGCACTGCGATCACTGGAGCTCCTCACGGAAGTCACTGTGTCGGCGCCCTGGAGACGCCGCGCGTCAGACGCTCCCCGTGATCATCCGGTTCCGGCCCCCACCCGGGTCGGCCGTGACCGAGGAGCCCCCGGGGGGGGGGGGGG
>DATADI010000061.1:0-2994 GCA_036258615.1 Thermomonospora sp.
GGCTCGGCGGGCAGGGCCAGCTGGCGGGCGAAGTCGTTGCCGCGCCCCGCCGGGACGATGCCCAGCACCGCGTCCGTCCCCGCCAGCGCACCGCCCACGCACCCGGCCATGCCGTCGCCGCCGACCGCGAGCACCACCCGCCCGGCCTCGGCCGCCGCGCGGGCCACCCCGGCGGCGTGCTCGAGGCCGCGGCTGTACTCGACCTCCACCGGGGCGCCCGCGTCCCGCAGCAGCCGGGTCAGCCGCAGCAGCAGCGCGGCGGCGGCCGAGCCCGACCCGGGTCCGCCCGCCGACGGATTCACCACCGCGGTGAAGGAACGGTCGGTGCCCACGGTCACCTCCGGGGGGTCAGCAGGACGCCGGGGTTGAGGATCCCGGCCGGGTCGAGACGGTCCTTGACGGCGCGCAGCACCTCCACGCCCAGGGGGCCGATCTCGGTGGCGTACCAGGAGCGGTGGTCGGTGCCCACCCCGTGATGATGGCTGATCGTGCCGCCCGCCGCGACGATCGCGTCGCAGGCGGCGTCCTTGGCCCGCCGCCAGTGCCCCACAGCGTCGGGGCCCTGTGCCGACACCACGGTGAAGTACAGCGAGGCCCCCGCCGGGTAGACGTGCGAGATGTGGCACATGACGACCGGGGGCGTGCCCGCCTCGGTGAGCGTCGTGGTCAGCGCCTCGCGGACGGCGTCGTACAGCGCGGGGATCCCGGACCAGAACGTCGCGGTCTCCAGGGTCTCGGCCAGCGCACCGACGTCCAGCAGCGCGTCGCGCAGGTACGGGGCGTCGAACCGGCCGTGCGCCCAGCTGTCCCCCGGCTCGGGTCCCAGCAGTTCGCCGCCCGCCTCGCGGAGCGCGTAGCGGACCCGGGCGGTGCGGTCGGCGACGTCGGCCGGGGTGCCCTCGAAGCCCACGATCGCCAGGCAGCCGGAGGCGGAGTCCGCGCCGATCGCGTCGGGCTTGGCCAGCCCGACGAGGGTCTCGGTCTCGTCCGACAGCCGCAGCACCGTCGGCAGCGGCCCGTCCTGCGCCAGCTTCCGCAGCGCCGCCGCGCCCGCCGTGAACGAGGGGAACCGCCAGCCCTCGTACGAGGCCGCCTCCGGGGCGGGCCGCACCCGCACGGTGACGGAGGTGATGACCCCGAACGTCCCTTCGGAGCCGAGGACGAGCTGCCGCAGGTCCGGGCCCGCCGCCGACTTGGGGGCGCGGCCCAGGTCCAGGGTGCCGGTGGGGGTGGCGACGGTGAGCCCCACGACCATGTCGTCGAAGCGCCCGTACCCGGCGGACGCCTGGCCGCTGGAGCGGGCGGCGGCGAACCCGCCGATCGTGGCCCACTCGTACGACTGCGGGAAGTGGCCGAGGGTGAAGCCGTGCTCGCGGAGCAGCTCCTCGGCGCGGGGGGCGCGCAGCCCCGGCTGGAGCGTGGCGGTGCGCGAGACCGCGTCGACGCTGACGAGGGCGTCCAGCCTGCGCAGGTCGAGCGCGACGACCCCGGCGAAGCCCTCCCCCTCGGGGCTCAGGCCGCCGACGACGGAGGTGCCGCCGCCGAACGGGACGACCGCGATGCGCCGCTCGGCGCAGATCCGCAGCACCTCCAGCACCTCGTCGTGGGAGCCGGGCAGCACCACCGCGTCGGGCGCGTCGGCGACCTCCCCGGCCCGGATGCGCAGCAGGTCGGGCGTGGACTTGCCCCGGGTGTGGCGGACGCGGGTCTCGGCGTCGGCGCGGACGTGCTCGTCGCCCACGGCGCGGGCGAGGGCGGTGAGGTCGCCGCCGTCCAGCCGGACGTCGCGGACCTTGACCTGGTCGAGCGACAGGCCGGGGGCCTCGGCGGGCCGCACGCCGAGCAGGTCGCGCAGCAGGCCGGTCACCGCCTCCGGCAACGGGGCCGCCCTGGCGGGGTCCCCCCAGCCGTTCCACGCCATGTCCTGGGGCTCCCGAGGCGCCACCGCGCCACCTCCCGTGCTTGCCGTCGTTCCGGTGATGCTTACACTGTGACATATGACGTCTAACCGTCACAACCAGATCGGGGACGACGCGGTGCTCGACGCGGCCCGCGACTGCGTCCTCGCCGTCGGGGTGCGCCGGACCACGCTGACCGACATCGCGCGCCGCGCCGGGGTCTCCCGGATGACGCTGTACCGGCGCTGGCCCGACGTGCGCTCGATCGTGGCCGACCTGATGACGCGGGAGTGGACCGGGCTGGCCGCGTCGGTCGCCGCCACCGCCGGGCCCCGCGACGCGGGCCCGGTGCGCGGGCGGCTGGTGGCGCACCTGGCGGAGGGGGTGCGGCTGTTCCGCGCGCACCCGCTGCTGCGCAAGATCGTGGACGTCGACCCCGAGCTGCTGCTGCCGTACGTGCTCGACCGCCGGGGCGCCAGCCAGCAGGCGTTCCTGGCGATCCTGGAGGGCGCGCTGCGGGCCGGGCACGCCGACGGCTCGGTCCGGCCGGGCGACCCGGTCCGGCAGGCGCGGGCGCTGCTGCTGGTCGCCCAGTCCTTCGCGCTGTCGCTGCCGACGATGACCGACGACGACCATCCCGCCGAGGCGTTCGACGCCGAGCTGCGCGAGATCCTGGAGAGGACGCTGAGGCCGTGAACTCCTCGCTGAACGCCGCCCGCCGGGCCCGTGACCTGGACGCCCTGCTGGGAGAGACGGTGGACGTGCTGGTGGTGGGGCTGGGCGCCACCGGGGCGGGGGTGGCGCTGGACGCCGCCTCCCGGGGCCTGTCGGTGGCCGCGGTCGACGCCCACGACCTGGCCTTCGGCACCTCCCGGTGGAGTTCCAAGCTGATCCATGGGGGCCTGCGGTACCTGGCCACCGGGGACCTGGACGTGGCCCGCGAGAGCGCCGCCGAACGCGGGGCGCTGATGGGGCGGATCGCCCCGCACCTGGTCCGGGCCATGCCGTTCGTGCTGCCGCTGACGCCGACGGTCTCGCGCGGCCAGGCGGCGCTGGCCCGCGCCGGGTTCGCAGCGGGCGACGCGCTGCGGCTGGC
>DATADI010000062.1:0-7011 GCA_036258615.1 Thermomonospora sp.
ACGCTGCTGCTGGCCGAGCCCGCCGACGGCGGGTGGCGGGCCAGCCTCGACGGTGGTGACCTCGCCGGGCGGCGGGTGGACGGCTGGGCGCAGGCGTACGAGATCCCCGCGTCCGGGGGGTTCTTCGAGCTGCGGCGGAGCATGACCCTGCGCCACGCGTGGGTCCTGGTCCAGGGGGTCGCGGTCGTGGTGGTCGCGGCCCTGGCGCTGCCCGGGTCGAGGTCCGGGGCCCTTCCGGTGCGGAGCCGGGCTCGCCGTCCGCTCGGCCGCCGCGCCCGCCGGGTCCAGGCACCGGCCGCCGAGCCCCCGTCCGCCCCGGCCGAGACCCCCGTGACCGCCGGAGACCGCCCATGACCGAGGAACCGCCCGCGAAGTCCCGGGACGCCGCCGCCACGCTGGCCCGCCTCCAGACGGGAGGCCAGCTGTGGGGCAGGCGGTTCGCCGGTCTCGGCGTCCGTCTGCTGCGCCACCGTTACGCCACGGCCGGGCTGGTCCTCGTGGCGGTGCTCGCCCTGTACGGCGTGGCCGCCCTGTCCCGCCCGTCCGGGGAGGGGACCGTCCACAGCGGCTCGTCGGTGCCGGTCTCCGAGGCCGTCCTCGCCTGCCCGGGCACCCGGGAGGGCAGGGTGAGCGTCCTGACCCCCGCCACGCAGGGGAGCGCGGGCCGCGCGGACGTGACCTCCATGGCCGACGGCCAGGCCCTGGTGTCGCTGACCAGGCCGGGCGTCCCGTGGAGCCGGGACGTCGAGGACGCCCCCGACGCGTACATGGTCAGGGCGACCGGAGCCATGGCGGCGGGCCTGGCGGCCGAGCGGACCACCTACTACGGCAAGGGCGACGACCGGGGGCTCGCCGCCACGCGCTGCGCCGCGCCCGCCACCGACACGCGGTTCCTCGGCCCCGGGCCGCTGGACGCCGAGCGCGTCGAGGTGTACCTGACCAACCTCGACGCCCAGCCCGCCATGGTGGACCTCACCGCGCTGTCCGGCGAGGGCCCCCTCGACACCGCCGACGGCCACGGCATCTCCGTGTCCCCGCACAGCACCCGGGTGGTCCGCCTCGGGGACGGCGCCGAGGGCATGGGCGAGATCGTCACCACGGCGCAGCTGCTGGCCCTGCGGGTCCGGGCCACCACCGGCCGGGTCGCGGCGGCCGTGCGCGTGCGGGTGGACGAGGAGAAGGGCGTGGACTGGCTGCCGGCCGCGGGCGCCCCCGCCACCTCCCTCATGATCCCCGGCATCCCCGGCGGGCCCGGCGCCCGCCGTCTCCTCATCGCCGTTCCCGGCCAGGAGGACGCCCGGATCCGTGTCCAGGTGATGACGCCGACCGGCGCGTTCGCCCCCGAGGGCCGGGACACCCTGGACGTCCCGGCGGGCACCGTCATGCCGTTCGACCTGCAACGCGCGCTGTCGGGCAAGCCCGCGGCGGTACGGCTGGCCGCGAACCGGCCGATCCTCGCCGGGTTCACCGCCGAACGCGGCGACGACGTCGCCTACGGCACCTCCACCGCCCACCTCGCCGGGGCCGGGGGAGTCGTCGCCGACAACCGCTTCACCTCGTCGCTGCTGCTCACCGCCCCCGGCCGCGCCGCCACCGTCCGGGTCATGACCGTCGGCGCGCGGGGGCGTACCCAGGACGTGCGGGTCGCCTCCGGCCGCACCGTCGAGGTCAAGCTGGCCGGGGACGACGAGGGCCACGGGGTGATCGTCGTGCCGCTGCCGGGATCGGGCCCCGTGCACGCCGCCCGGGTGATGGCCACCGGCCGTGAGGACAAGCTGTTCACCGTGCAGCCCGTCGGACCGGCCGTGACCAGCCTGGACCTGCCGCCGGTGGCGGGCACGTACCGGGTGCTGATCCCCTAGTCGTCGGGGGAGTCGTAGCTCGGGTCCACCGACTCCGGCGACAGCCCCAGCAGGTCGGCGACCTCCTCCACCAGCACGTCGCGGACCAGCCGGGCGAGTTCCCGCTCGTCGAGGCCGCGGCCGGTGCCACCGGTGGCGCCGCTGCGGGCCTCCACCGGCCGCCGGAACACCACGATCCGCGGCGGGCGGCCTCCGGCGCCGGGCCGGGTGCGGCTCAGCGGGACCGGGTCGGGGCCGGTGACGGGCCCCTCCACGTCGGGGACGTCCTCGACGGCGAACTCCACCCCGGCCAGCTCACGCCCCCACCGCCGGCCCAGCCGGCTGACCTCGTCGCGGACCAGCCCGTCGAACCGCTCGGCCCGGGACAGGGCGAAGGGGGACTCGGGCGGCATCAGCGGCCCGCGCACGCCCCGGCCGTGCCGGTCGCGGCGCCGGACCCTGGGGCCGGGAACCGTCTCGCTCACCGGCCGGGGGGCCCTCCCCCCGGTGCGGGCAGCCCCGTCGGGGCGGTCAGGGAACGCACGTCTACGAGCTTAGCCGCCCGCGCCCCGAACCGGCGATGCCGCTGCTCACGGCCGGGGCCACCGTGGGTATTGCGCCGGTTACCGGCGAATTGACGCGGTCGTGGCGACACGGCCGCGGTGGTGGTGGCGTATGCGGCTGTTCGGGGGTACGGTCGGCCATCGTGAGCCCCGCCCGAATCTGCTCCCGCACCGCGTGCAAGGAGCCAGCAGTCTTCACGCTCACGTACGTCTACCGAGACTCCACCGCGGTCCTGGGTCCGCTCGCCACGTACGCCGAGCCGCACTGCTACGACCTGTGCGCGGAGCACTCGGAGCGGCTCACGGCTCCGATGGGCTGGGAGCTGGTCCGGCTCCCCGTGGAGGACGGGCGTCCCAGCGTCGACGACCTGGAGGCGCTGGCCGACGCCGTGCGCGAGGCCGCCCGGCCCGCCGCCCCGGGGGAGGAGCCGGTCGGCCAGGGCGTCGAGGTCGGCCGCCGCGGGCACCTGCGGGTGCTCCGCTCCGGCACCCCCCAGCCGTCCGCGCCCGCCGAGCGCGCCGACCGGGGGGCCGAGCGCTCCGAGTGACCGCCGCCGGTACCCCGGCCGGTGAGCCGTCCCGGTAGGCTCGTGCTCCCGCGCGCCGACGGCGGCGGGCGACCAGCGAGCAGGGAGCGGGATTGGGCGACGTCGCCAGGATCTTCAAGGCGTACGACATCCGCGGCGTGGTGCCGGAGGAGTTCGACGAGGACGTCGCCGAGGCCGTCGGCGCGGCGTTCGTCCGGGTGACCGGGGCCGCCACGGTGGTGACCGCGCACGACATGCGCCCCTCGTCCGAGCCGCTGGCCGCCGCGTTCGCCCGGGGCGCCACCGGGCAGGGCGCCGACGTGGTCGCCGCCGGGCTGGGGTCCACCGACCTGCTCTACTACGCCAGCGGCAGCCTGGACCTGCCCGGCGTGATGTTCACCGCCAGCCACAACCCCGCCCGCTACAACGGCATGAAGATGTGCCGTGCCGGGGCCCGTCCCATCGGCCGCGACACCGGCCTCACCGAGATCCGCGCGCTGGTCGAGGCGGGCGTCCCCGCGCACGGCGGCCCGCGCGGCACGGTCACCCGCCGCGACCTGCTCCAGGGGTACGCCGAGCACATGCACCGCCTGGTCGACCTGACCGGCATCCGCCCCCTCAAGGTCGCGGTGGACGCCGGGAACGGCATGGCCGGACACACCGTCCCGCCGGTGCTGGCCGGGCTGCCGGTCGAGGTCGTCCCGCTGTACTTCGAGCTGGACGGCACCTTCCCCAACCACGAGGCCAACCCCATCGAGCCGGAGAACCTGCGCGACCTGCAGGCCGCCGTCCGGGAGAGCGGCGCCGACCTCGGGCTGGCCTTCGACGGCGACGCCGACCGCTGTTTCGTGGTGGACGAGCGCGGCGAGATCGTCTCCCCGTCCGCGATCACCGCGCTGGTCGCCGCCCGCGAGCTGGCCAAGCACCCGGGCGCGAGCATCGTGCACAACCTGATCACCTCGCGGGCCGTCCCGGAGGTGATCGCCGAGCACGGCGGCGTCCCGGTGCGGACCCGGGTGGGCCACTCGTTCATCAAGCAGACCATGGCCGAGACCGGCGCGGTGTTCGGCGGCGAGCACTCGGCGCACTTCTACTTCCGCGACTTCTGGTTCGCCGACTCGGGGATGCTGGCCGCGCTGCACGTCCTGGCGGCCCTCGGCGAGCAGTCCGGGCCGCTGTCGAAGCTGCTGCGCGAGTACGACCGCTACCCGGCGTCCGGTGAGATCAACAGTGAGGTCGCCGACCAGGCCGCCGCCGCCGACCGGGTCCGCGCGGCGTTCGAGGGGCGGCCGGGCGTTACCATCGACGGGCTCGACGGGCTGACGGTCGGCACCGCCGACTGGTGGTTCAACCTGCGGCCGTCCAACACCGAGCCCCTGCTGCGCCTCAACGCGGAGGCCACCGACGAGACGACGATGGCCGCGATCCGCGACGAGGTCCTGGCCATCGTGAGGGAGAAGTGATGAAGCTCGACTCCTGGCTGCTGGAGATCCTCGCCTGCCCCAACTGCCGGGGCGCGCTGAGGGCCGACGAGGCCGCCGCGGAGCTGGTCTGCACCGGTGAGTGCGGGTACGCCTACCCGGTGCGCGACGACATCCCGGTCCTGCTGGTCGACGAGGCCCGGAGCCCCGCTTCATGAGCACCGCGGTCGACTCCCGGCGGCTGGACGACCCCGCCGCCCTGGCCGCCGCCGACCCGGGGGAGATGCTGCGCCAGGTCGCCTCGTCGGCCGCGCAGATCAGGGAGGCCCGGCTGCTGTCCGGCGAGGCCGGGCTGGAGCGCCTGGCCGAGGACGGGCGGCCCCGCGCGGTCGTCGTCACCGGCATGGGCGGCTCGGGGATCTCCGGGGACGTGCTGGCCGCCGTGTGCGGCACCGGCTGCCCGGTGCCCGTCACCACCGTCCGCGGCTACCGGCTGCCGGGCTGGGTGGGCGCCGCCGACCTGGTCGTCGCGGTGTCCTGCTCGGGCGCCACGGAGGAGACCCTGGCGGTGGCGGCCGAGGCGATGCGGCGCGGCTGCCGGATGCTGTTCGTGGGCGGCGACGACTCCCCGCTGACCGAGCTGGCCGCCCGGTCCCGCGCGCCGTTCGTGCCGGTGCGGTCGGTGGGCCAGCCGCGGTCCACGCTGTGGGGGCTGACCGTGCCGCTGATCATGGCGGCGCGCACCCTGGGCCTGGTGCAGGTGCCCGACGACGTGCTGGAGGCCGCCGCGGTCCGGCTGGAGGACGTGGCGCACCGCTGCCGCCCGGACAGCGAGTCGTTCGTCAACCCGGCCAAGCAGGTCGCCCTGGACCTCGCGGGCGAGCTGCCGATGGTGTGGGGGTCGTCGGAGCTGGCCGAGACCGCCGCCTACCGGATGTGCTGCCAGCTGAACGAGAACGCCAAGTACCCCGGGGTGTTCGGCGGGCTCCCCGAGGTCGACCACAACCAGGTCGTGGCGTTCGACGGGTACTTCGCGGGCGGCGCGCCCGCCGACCCCGGCGACTTCTTCCGTGACCGGGCCGACGACCCGGAACGTTCCCCGCTGCGGCTGGTGGTGCTGCGCGACACCGAGGAGCACCCGCAGGTCAGCAAGCGGCGGGAGGTGTCGGTCGAGCTGGCGCAGGCGCGCGGCGTGGCGGTGACCGAGATCGCGGCCGAGGACGGGCATCCGCTGGAGCGGATCGCGGGACTCATCGCGATGGCGGACTACGTCACGGTTTACTTGGCTATCGCACTGGGCGTCGACCCCACGCCCGTGACGGCCATCCAAGAGCTCAAAGCGAGGATTGCATAGACATGAGTGCTGAGGGCGGGACCAAGGCGATCGTCGCCGCGCTGGCCGCCAACCTCGGGATCGCGACCGCGAAGTTCGTCGCCTTCGCGTTCACCGGATCGTCGTCCATGCTCGCCGAGGGCATCCACTCCGTCGCCGACTCCGGCAACCAGGGCCTGCTGCTGGTCGGCGGCAAGCGCGCCCGGCGCGAGCGGACACCCCAACACCCCTTCGGCTACGGACGCGAACGTTACTTCTACGCCTTCGTCGTGGCGGTGGTGCTGTTCACCATCGGCTCGGTCTTCTCGCTGTACGAGGGCTACCACAAGCTCCACGAGGCCCACGAGCACCCGCACGAGACGATGGACTCCCCGGGCTGGGCGTTCGGCGTGCTGATCGTGGCCATCATCATGGAGACCTTCTCCTTCCGTACCGCGATCAAGGAGTCCAACCCGCTGCGCGGCGAGGACTCCTGGTGGCAGTTCATCCGCCGCTCCAAGGCCCCCGAACTCCCGGTGGTGCTGCTGGAGGACCTCGGCGCCCTGGTCGGCCTGATCCTCGCGCTCGGCGGCGTCACCATGGCGGTCGTCACCGGCGACCTGATCTGGGACGGCATCGGCACCCTGTCCATCGGCGTGCTGCTCGGCGTCATCGCGATCATCCTGGCGATCGAGACCAAGAGCCTGCTGATCGGCGAGGGCGCGGGCCCGGAGCAGGAGCAGCAGATCATCGACGCCCTGGAGTCGGTCGAGGAGGTGGACCACGTGATCCACATCCGCACCCAGTACGTGGGCCCCGAGGAACTGCTGGTCGCCGCCAAGATCGCCGTCCACCACGACGACACCGCCGCCCAGGTCGCCCAGGGCATCGACGCCGCCGAGGCCAAGGTCCGCGCGAAGTTCCCCCAGGCCCGCCTCATCTACCTGGAGCCGGCCCTCGACGAGATCCCCCGCAAGGAGACCCCCACCCCCGAACCCACCGCCTGACCTCCGGCCACACGGGCCCGAGCACAACGACGTGCACGGACCAACCCAGCGAAACACGTGGACCCGGCACCGTGGACCGGCACAAGGACGTGCCGTGGACCTGGCACCAGAGCATCACCGAGTGCCGGTCGTCCACCCGTACTGAAGGCGTCGCGAGTCGGGCCCGCGTGGTCTGGACCGAGGAGGCTTTCAAGATCGCGAGGAACGAGCGATCTTGAAAACGACGAGGGAAGACCACGCGACAAAGGCCCGCGAGCCGTCGCGGCGAAGCCGCGACCATGTCAGCGCGCGTGGCGGCGGAGGGCCTGGAGGTCGTGGACGATGACACGGCGGCGGCCGG
>DATADI010000063.1:0-13911 GCA_036258615.1 Thermomonospora sp.
GACCTCGGCGTCGAACGACACGAGCTGGACGCGGTCGTCGCGGATCTCCTCCAGCCCCCAGCCGGGGGCCTTGATCCAGACGCCGTCGCCGCCGGGGTCCCGGACGGAGGCGTGGCCCCACACCATGTCGCCCTGCCCGGCGGCGGCCAGGGCATGGTTCGCCTGGACGGCCAGCCGGCGCGCCTCCTCGGCGGTGCGCGGGACGGTCATCGCCCGGCGGGGACGGTCAGGTAGGAGTCCAGCAGGGCCCGCACCCGGTCGGCGCGGTCGGAGGTGAACACCGCCGCAATGTACCTGTCGGGCTTGACCAGCACGAACCTGCCGCGTGCCGGGCGCAGCGCCCCCTCCAGCCGCCCGTCGGCGTCGGCGACGGCCAGGCGCCCGTCCCGGGGCCTCGGCAGCCGGTCGCCGAGGACCACGTCGATCCGTTCGAGGGCGTACTCCTCGGGCAGCGCCGTGGCGAGCCGCTCCCAGGCGGACGGCGACACGTCCACGCCGAGGAGGGCCAGCCCGTCGCCGAGGACGTCGTCGAGAAGGTGCGGGCGCAGGCTCGGGGGGACGAGCACACGGGGCTGGGGAAGCTGCGTGCCGACCATGCGGTCGGTGGGGTCCCCGGTGCGGACGACGACGCCCTCGGCGTGGACGGCGCGCGGACGGAACCGCATCTGCGCGAGGTAACGGCGGCCGGGCGCGGTGAGCAGCAGGGCCCGCACGATCGCGTCACGCGCGCGGGCGTGCCCCCGGTTGGTGGTCATCACCACCCGTCCCAGCCGTTCGCTGAACGCGACCATCGCCGTGGCGTGGGGCCTGCGTTCGGTCTCGTAGGTGTCCAGGAGCCGTTCCCCGGCGCGGCCGTGCCAGACCTCGGCGAGCTTCCACACCAGGTTCGCCACGTCGCGGATGCCGGAGTTGAGGCCCTGACCGGCGAACGGCGGCATCATGTGCGCCGCGTCGCCGAGCAGGAAGCACCGCCCGTCCCGCCAGCGGTCGGCGACGACGGCGTTGAAGGTGTAGTTGGTGCAGCGTTCGACCTGGTCGGGGGTGATGTCCCGGTAGGGGGCGACCAGCCGCTTGATGGTGGCGAAGTCGGGGCGGGTGCCGCCGGAGCCCTCGCCGGGCCGCAACCGGAACTCGTACCGGCAGCGCCCGTCCCGGCCGGGGACGATCACCGTGGGCCGGTCGGGGCGGCCGAGGTGCATGCCGTACCGCTCGTCGTGGTCGTCGCCGGTGGTGTCGGCGACCAGCCACACGTCACGGTGGCTGGTGCCGGTCATGTCGATGCCGCGCAGTTCCCGGATGGTGCTGCGGCCCCCGTCGCAGCCGAGGACCCAGCTCACCTCGACGTCCGTGGGGCCGTCGTCGGCGGCGTCCACGGAACGCAGGTGCGCGGTCACGCCGTCCGGGGTGTCGGTGAGCCCGATCAGCTCGGTGGCGAACCGCAGGTCCACCTCGGGCTTGTCCTTGAGCGCCTGGAGCAGGGCGCGCTCCAGTTCCGGCTGGGCGAACTGGTTCTTGAACGGGTGGCCCAGCCGGTACGGCTCGGGCCCCCGGGCGTGGAACAGGGAGCGGCCGTGGCGGTCGTAGTAGCGGGTGCCGGTGCCGGGGACGACGATCTCCAGCACGGTGTCGGCGAGCCCGACGGCCTGGAAGCAGCGCAGCGACTCGTCGTCCAGGCTGATGGCCTTGGCCTCGTCGCTGGTGGTGGCGTTGCGCTCGACCAGGACGACGGGCACGCCCCGGCCCGCCAGCAGGTTGGCGGCCGTCAGCCCGACGGGCCCGGCCCCGACCACCAGGACGGGCAGCCCTCGTTCGTTCATCGGACCTCGTCTCAGCTGGTCTTCGGCGGGATGTGCGCGTCGAGGAACGCGTGCGTGCGCGCCCACGCCGCCTCGGCGGCCGGGGCCCGGAACATCCACGGCCGGGCGTCGCAGGCGAACGCGTGGCCCGCGTCGGGGTAGACGTGCTGCTCGAAGTCCACCCCGGCGTCGCGCAGCGCCGTGTCGATCGCGGTGACCTGCTCGGCGGGGATGGTCGGGTCCTCCGCGCCGACGTGCAGGAGCAGCGGCGCGGTGATCGACCCGGCGCGGTCCAGGACGGCGTGCGGCCCGGCGGCGATGCCCGGCCCGTAGAACACCACGGCCGCGCCGAGGCCCGGGGTCGCGGTCGCGGCGGTGAAGGCCGCCCGGCCGCCGAAGCAGAACCCGGTGATCGCCGTCCGGGACAGGTCCGCGCCGAGGTCGTCCAGGACGGCGTGGACGTCGGTGACGATCTGGTCGGGGCCGATCGCGCCGATCAGGCCGAGGGCCTCGGAGTGCTGGTCGTAGGCGAGTTCCTCGGTGCCGGTGCGGTGGAACAGGTCCGGGGCCACGGCGAGGAACCCACGCTCGGCGAACCGGCGCGTGATGTCCTGGATGTGCTCGTTGACGCCGAACGCCTCCTGGAGGACCACGACGGCGCGGCCCGTCGGCACGGACGGCAGGGCCCGGTAGACCCGCATCGGCCCGTCGGCGGTCTCGACGGTGCGCCACTCGGTGGTGTCGGCCATGGTCAGAGGTTCCCTTCTCCGTCGGGGCGGACGACGCTCATCCACATCGGCTCGCGGCGGTCGTTCATGGCGGCCACCGCGTCGTTGACGTCTGTGAGCGCGAAGCGGTGGGTGATCAGGTCGTCGGCCCGCAGCGCGCCGGACGCGAGCAGCTCCAGCACGGCGGCGGTGTCCGAGCGGGTGCACGAGCGGGTGCCCACCACCCGCCAGCACCGGTGCATGATCACGCGGATGTCGAACGGCAGCGGGGTCGCGTTGCCGCCCATGTGGACGAGCGTCCCGCCGGTGGCCAGCGACCCGAGGGCCTGGCCGGTGCCGGGGCCCTGCGGCAGGTAGTCGATGACCGCCTCGGGGCCTCCCGGGACCAGCTCGCGGATCCGGCGGGTCAGGCCGTCCTCCTGTTCCCAGCCTTCGGGGAGGTCGTCGAGGGCCACGGTCTCCACCGGCAGCGAACCGGCCAGCGGGCGCAGCGCGTCCAGCCGTTCGGCGGACCGGCCCACCAGGACCAGCCGCCCGGCGCCGTGGAAGGGCGCGAGCTTGATCGTCGCGGTGCCCATGGTGCCGGTCGCCGCCGTGATCACCAGGGTGCCGCCCTCGGGCAGCGCGGCGCACCGCAGCGCCCGCACGGCGTTGCCGAGGTCGTGGACCTTGGCCCCGACGTCGGTGCTCACCCCGTCGGGCAGCACGTCCACCAGCCAGGACGGCACACGGACGTACTCGGCCAGGCCGCCGTCGTGGTACCGCTCGTACAGCTTCAGGGAGCCGGTGCCGAACGCGGCGTGCCCGATCATCGCGGACTCGGCGCACATCTGCTCACGGTCGGTGCGGCAGTACGCGCAGTTCCGGCAGGACAGCACGGGGTGGACCCGGACGCGGCGGCCGAGCAGCGCGCCGTCGGCCTCCGGGACCTCGGCGCCGACGGCGGTGACGGTCCCGGCGATCTCGTGGCCCGGGGTGGTCGGCAGGAACCGGAACGCCCCGCGCGCCAGCAGCTTCATGATCCCGGGGGCCAGGCCCGCCGACGCCACCCGGACCAGCACGTCGTGCGGGCCGGGCTCGGGGACGGGCAGCTTCTCCAGGCGCAGCCCGCCGGTGCCCTCGTACGCCCGCGCGGCGAGCATGACGGTCATCGGCCGATCTCCTCGCGCAGCCGCTCCAGCTCCTCCACCGGGACGCGCTCGGCGGTCCGGGTGCCCTCGTGGACCTGGGGCACCTCGCGCCCGGAGACCAGCGTGAGGTGCGCGCTCGGCTCGGGGTGGATGCTGGTGAAGGCGATACCGACCGGGATCCTGACGAAGTCGCCGGGCTCCAGCAGCACGGTGCCGCGCTGGGTGACCAGGGTGCGAGTGCCGCTGATCTGGTACTGGATCTCCTCGGCGTTGCGGATCCGCCGGTACACGCGCCCGGCGGACGCCTCGGCGTAGGTGCGGCCGATCATGATCAGGTGGGACCGGTACAGCCAGGTGGTCCCGGCGGCGGTGGGGTCGGGACGCAGCACCTTGATCGGGTCGGTCTCGTGCTTGACCTGCTCCAGGATGAGCCGCTCGTCGGCCTGCGCCATGACGACGTCGTGGCCGGGCCCGCCGAGGCACTCGGTGGTCAGCTCGTTGACGGTCTCGGCCTCCCAGCCGGGGAACGGCGGGATCACCAGCTCGCCCCTGCGCACCTCGGGCCGCAGCTCGGCGACCGGCGCGGGCGTGTAGAACAGCAGGTGGATGTCCTCGCGCCCGTAGTTGTCGTGGGCACAGCCGACCGGCAGCCGGGAGAAGTCGCCCGGGGTCAGCTCCACGGTGCCCAGGTCCGTCATGAGCGTCCGCTCCCCCGTGACCTGGTACGACATCTCGTCGACGTCCATGTTGCGGTGGTAGAACGGCTGCCGGTTGTTCATGGTCTGCCACTCCAGCCGCAGGAAGTCGCTCTCGTACACCCCGCGCGGGTGGGCGAACGGCTGCTCCACGTACGTCGGGGTGAAGTGCACGACCTCGATCGGCGGGTGGTCGCGGAACCGCTTCTTGGCGGCGGGCAGCGGCTCGGCGAGCAGCAGTTCCTCCCGGCGCTCGAACACGCGGGGCTGCGCGTCGAACGGGAAGGTCTCGAGGTGCTCGTGGACGGTTGCCATGGTGAGTCCTCCTGGTGGGCGGCTAGGCGAGGTAGCCGTGGTCGCGGTAGTAGCCCTCGGCGCCGGGGTGCAGCGGCACGGGCAGGTCCCGGCAGACGTCCCGCATGTCGACGGGACGGGTCATCGCCGCGGTGGGGCCGGTGAAACGGTCGGAGATCGCCTGCCGCTGCTCGTCGAGCGCCTGGACGGCCAGGCGGGCCAGCTCGTCCGGAAGGTCCTCGGCGCAGTAGAGGATCCAGCCGGAGAAGTCGAGGGTGGGCACGTCGGCGTCCACACCGGGGAACCGGCCCTTCTCGATCACCCCGGACGGCATGCCGAGCGCGGCGCACCGCTCCAGCGCCCAGGGGTCCAGCGGCAGGAAGCGCAGGTCGTACCGCTCGGTCAGCCGCCGCCACCGCCACGTCATGATCGCCTCGTCGAAGACGGCGTCGAACGACGGGTCGGCGGGGACGACGTCGGGCGAGTTCTGCGCGCGGGGCCGGTCCCGCAGGACCTCGCCGCCCCAGCTCTCCAGGTCCTCCTGGGAGAACCCGTACATCGCGAAGATCTCGTCCAGCACCCAGCGGGCGGGGTGGCCCTGGTCGCGGGTCGGCATGGAGATCTTCAGCGGCGCCCGGCGGGCGGGCAGGTCGGCGAGGCCGGTGATGCCGGTCTCGGCGCGGACGGCGAGCGCGAGCCGGTCGTCGTGCGCGAAGTTCGCGACGGCGCGCAGCGGCAGCGGGGTGTCGTAGGGGCCGCGGCCCTCGCGGGCGAGCGCCAGGCTCCAGGACGGCGTGGTGATCGCGAACTGGAAGCGGCCCTCGGCGACCAGGCGTGGCCCGTCCATCGCCAGCTTGGCGGGCGGGGTGCCGGTGACGGCCGCGACGGTGGTCCCGTCGGGCAGCGCGCTGCGGTAGCCGCCCATGCCGTGGGCGAGCAGGGACCCGATGTTCATCCAGTTGCCGCCGGGGCACAGGATCCGGACGTCGGTCATGCCGATTCCGCCCGGACGGTGTTGCGGAGCACCCCGAGGCCCTCGATCTCCACCTCCACCACGTCCCCGTCGGCCAGGAAGACCTGCGGGTCGCGGCGGAAGCCGACCCCGCCGGGGGTGCCGGTGAGGATCACGTCGCCGGGCTCCAGCCGGGTGAACCGGGAGGCCACGCTGATCAGCTCGGGGATGTCGAAGATCAGCCGCGAGGTGTTGGAGGACTGCATCTCCCGGCCGTTGAGGCGCAGGGCGATGTCCAGCTTCCCGGGGTCGATCTCGTCGGGGGTGACCAGGACGGGGCCGAGCGGGGTGGAGCCGTCCCACGCCTTGCCCTGCATCCACTGGTGGGTCTTGTACTGGAAGTCGCGCATGGTCACGTCGTTGCCGATGGTGTAGCCGAGGACGTGGGCGGGGGCCTCCTCCCGGGTGATCCGGCGTCCGCCCCGGCCGATGACGACCGCCAGTTCGGCCTCGTAGTCCACCTGGCGGGACTCGGGCGGCAGCGCGATCGGCGCGCCGTGGCCGATCAGGTTGGAGGCGTACTTGGGGAACCACACCGGGTACGTCGGCAGCTCCCGCCCGGTCTCGTCGATGTGCGAGCGGTAGTTGAGGCCGACGCAGAAGACCTTGCCCGGCCGCGGCGCCACCGGCAGCAGCGTCAGCTCCTCCAGCGGGACGCCCTCCGGGTCGGCCGCCGCGTCGCGCAGCCGCTCCGGCGTCACCGTCGCGTCGATGCCGGCGACGTCCCGCAGCCGGTGGGCCCGGCCGCCCTCGACCCGGCCGACGGCCTCGGCGCCGGCCGCGTCGCGGTAGGAGACGAACTGCATGGGCGTGACCCCCTGGTTCCGATGATGTCCTGAATAACAGGTCTCATATCCTGTTATGTGATACAGCTTAGAAGTGCCGGACGGCGCGGGTCAACGGTCGGCGATCACCGAGAGCGCCTCGGCGGGCAGTTCCAGCCACGCCTCCGCCCCGGGGCCTGCGGTGAGCTGCGGGGGCTGCCGGGTGACCCAGGTGGCCTCGCCCACCCGGACGTGGCAGTCGACGCACTCGCCGACGAACATCACCCGGTCCACCTCGCCCCGCACGACGTTGGGCGCGGGCCCCGGGTCGGCCAGGTGCAGCCGTACGGACTCCGGGCGGACGGCGACGAGCACCGCGTCCCCGGCCTTCACCCCGGCCGTCTCGGGCGCCGCCAGCTCGCCCAGCTCCGTGCGCACGCGCGTGCCGCCGTTGCCGCCCGTGACCGTGCCCCTGAGCAGGTTGGTGGTGCCGACGAAGTCGGCCACGAACCGGGTCGCCGGGCGCTGGTAGATGTCGCGGGGGCTGCCCTCCTGCACGATCCGGCCCGCCGACATGACCGCGATGCGGCTGGACATGCTCAGCGCCTCGGCCTGGTCGTGGGTGACGTACAGGGCGGTGATGCCGAGCTGCTGTTGCAGCGACGACAGCTCCGCGCGCATCGCCTGGCGCAGCTTGGCGTCCAGGTTGGACAGCGGCTCGTCCAGCAGCAGCAGCTTGGGGCGGCGGACCAGCGCGCGGGCCAGCGCCAGCCGCTGCTGCTGCCCGCCGGACAGCCGGGTCGCCATCCGGGTCTCGTATCCGGCGAGGTGGACGGCGGCCAGGGCCTGCTCCACCCGCTCCCTGATCACCTTCTTGGGGAGCTTGCTCTTGGCGACCTGGAGGGGGAACGCGGCGTTGTCGAACACCGTCATGTGCGGCCAGATGCCGTAGCTCTGGAACACCATGCCGATGTCCCGCTTGTTGGGCGGCACGAACGCGTCCGCCGGTCCGCCGGTCACGACCGTGCCGTCGATGACGATGCGGCCTCCGTCCGGGCGTTCCAGTCCGGCGACCGACCGCAGCGTGCTGGTCTTGCCGCATCCGGAGGGGCCGAGCAGCGTGTACAGCTCCCCCTCCCGGATCTCGAAGCTCACGTCGTCCACGGCCTTGACGGTGGTGTTCCGGTCGGCGAAGCGCTTGTGCAGGCCCTCGACCGCCAGCGGCCGGCTGTCGGCTGTCATCTGTGTCGTTCTCGCTCTCGTGGAAGGGGTCAGGACTTGGTCGCGCCCTCGGCCGTACGGCCGCGCGTGAGCAGCAGGAACACCACGACCACCGGGGCCATGAAGCAGATCATCAGCAGCGTCACCGCGGAGGACGCGCCGACCTGGCCGCTGTTGAACAGCGTCCAGGACGCCACCGAGAGGGTCAGGGTGTCCTGCGAGCCCAGCAGCGTCGGCACCGTCAGGTCGCGCAGGCTCAGCAACGCCAGCCACAGCCACGTGTAGGTGGCGACCGGTCTGAGCAGCGGCAGCGTCACGCGCCGCACCGCCGCCCAGGACGAGGCCCCGGACATCGCCGCGGCCTCCTCCAGCTCGACGTGGATCTGCATGAGCGCCGCGTTGAACATGCGGGTGCCGAACGCGACCTGCACCAGCGCCATCACCCCGACCAGCAGGGCGAGCGTGCCGTAGAGGCTGTACCAGCCGTCGGTCCAGTACAGGGCGGCGATCAGCGCGCCGAACGCGAAGATCGTGCTGGGCACGGCCTGCGGCAGGAAGGCCACGAAGTCGAACCCGTACCGCAGGCGCAGCCGCGACCGCACCACCAGGAACGAGAACATCAGGCTCAGCAGCACCGCGAAGGTCGGCGCGAGCACCATCACCTTGACCGTGGTCTCCAGGCCGCGCAGCACGTAGTCCCAGTCGAGGTTGGCGTAGTTGTCCAGCGACGCCGTCTCCATGGCCTTGGCCGAGGGCGCCTGCACGAACGGCAGCAGCGAGATCCACACGACCATCAGCACCGGCAGCACCGTGGACCACAGGAAGTAGCCGATGACGAACAGGTACGCCGCCCACCGCCAGCGGCCCAGCCGGATCTTCGCCGGGCGGTAGCCCTTGCCGGTGACGACCTGGTACTTGCGCGCCGACCGCAGCGAGCGGATGTACCAGAGGCTGAACCCGACCGCCATCAGGATCATGACCCCGCTGAACGCGGCGGGCACCCCGTACTCGGTGACCCCGGTGGACGGGTTGGTGGCCACGTACAGGTAGCTGCTGAACACGTGCACCCGGTTGGACAGGCCCATGATCAGCGGGATGTCCAGGGAGGAGATCGCGATGGTGGCGGCGAACAGGCCCGCGCCGAGCAGGCTCGGGTACACCAGCGGCAGCGTCACCCGCCGCAGCACCGTCCACGGGCCCGCGCCGGACGCCCGCGCCGCCTCCTCCAGCGACCCGTCCAGCGACCGCAGGCCGCCGGAGACCATCACGAACACCAGCGCCGACAGGCCCAGGCCCTCCACGAAGCCCATGCCGACCAGCGACACGATGTTGACCGGGCCCTTCTCCAGGCCGAACCAGTCCATGAGCCACTGGTTGACCGCCCCGATCCGCGGGTGGAACAGGAAGATCCAGCCCATCGCGGTGAAGAAGCCGGGGATGAGGATGCGCAGCACCATCGCGGTGTTGACGGTGCGCTCCCAGCCGAAGTCGGTCCGCTCCACCAGCAGCGCCAGCGCGGTGCCGAAGAACAACGCGACGACCAGCGACACCGCGACGTAGATGACGGTGTTGCGGACGACCTCCCAGACCTGGGCGTTGCCGAACAGGGAGGTGTAGTTGTCCAGGGTGAGGGCGCCGTCCGGGGAGCCCTGCGCCCGGAAGCCCAGGTAGACCACCAGGACCAGCAGCCCGACGATCACCAGCGCGGGCACCGTCATGACCGCCGCGAGCAGGCCGGTGGGCGTGGGGCGGCGGAACCTCCGGCGCGCCGGGCGCGGGGCCGGGGCCGGGGGCGCCGCCCGCCCGGCCTCGGCCTCCTTCAGCGTGCCGGTGCTCATTTGGCCGTCAGGAGCTTGATCAGCTCACCCTTGAACCTCGGGTTGTACAGCTCCGGGTGCGCGGCGGCGAACTCGTAGCTGACGCTGGTGAAGCGGACGCCCTGCGCCGTGTACTCCTGGATCTGCTTGCCGGTGCGGCTGCCGGGGACCTTGCTGCTGTCGGCGAACTCGTGCTCGAACAGCAGCTTCTGCGCCTCGGGCGTGGTCAGCCAGCTCACCCACAGCTTGGCGGCGTTGGGGTGCCTGGCGTTCTTGGGCACCGACATGTACCAGGGGGAGATCACGGCGGCGTCCTTGAGGATCACCGTCTTGAGCGGCGCGCCCTGGTCGGCGTACACCTCGGCGAGGTTCTTGCCGCAGGAGATCCACAGCGCGGCGAACTCCCCGGAGGCCAGGCGGCTCAGCTCGCCGCAGCCGAAGTACCCGGCGGGCCTGAAGTCGCGCAGGTAGGCCCGGACCCCGTCCATGCCCATCGCCTCCTTGGCACCGAGCACGTTGAACTGCGCGGCGTACGGGGTGCTGGCGACCGGCTTCTTGAGGGCCAGGACGTCCCGGGCGGTCTTCGGCAGCTCGGAGTCCTTGATCAGGTTGGTGTTGTAGGTGAAGCCGGAGAGCTGGTCGAGCATGGTGAGCGCGACGCCGTCGGAGGTCGCCAGCCCCTTGGTCCACGGCGCGATCTTCTGCCAGTCGACCTTCTGGAGCGCGTCGGCGCCCTTGGGCCCGGCGTTCAGCGTCAGCTCGGCGTTGCCCATGAACGCGTCGGTGGACGAGGGCGACTTGGCCTTGTACTGCTGGCTCAGCTTGGCCGCGTTGCCCGGCATGTTCTGGTCGGGCGTGAGCGTGACCTTGAGGCTGAGCCCGTAGGCCTTCTGGAAGGTGTCGACCAGGGTCTTGGCCGCCTCCCGTCCGTGCAGGCCCCAGTTGAGGTCGAGCGCGCCCTCCTTCTTGGCGGCGGCGACCAGGTCGGCGAGCGCGGGGTTCTCCGCGACGCGGGTCTTGGCCGCCGCCGCCGCGGCGGAGGCGGCGGCGTCGTCCGACGCGTCCGAGCCGCCGCACGCGGCGGTGAGCCCGAGCGCCAGCAGGGACGCCAGGACCGGTCCAGGGAACAGACGACTCCTCATCCGGAGACCTCGTTTCTCACGCGGATCGTGGGCACGGCCGATGAGCCGTAGCCAGAGAGGGGGTGGGTAGCGGCGCTCCCCAGGGGAGCGAAAGGATCGGCTTCGGAGCGGAGTCGATTCCCCGCCCTAGGTCGTTTCGATTTACGGGACCGTTGTCCTGGATTATGCAACTCACCTGGAGTGTGAGCAAGACCTCAGGCCCGATGTCCTGTGATGTAGGACACCGGGCGTGGGCCGGGGAGGGAAAGGTCGGCCGGTCCGCGGCAGCCGGTAGCGGACCGTGCCGGGATGGACGCCGCGCCGCTCGGCGGTGACGACGGCGTTGTCGCCGGACTGCAGAGAGTCCGGCAGCGTCTCCAGCAGCGGCCGGTGCCGCTGGGGAGGAAGGTCGAGCAGCGTACGCGACGCGGCGCCCACCAGGTCCTCGGCCAGCGAGGCGGCGATCGTGGCGACGTGGTCAGGGCGCGGGGCGGCTCCCACCGGGCCGTGTGCGCCGCGTCCGGCAGTGGCTCGCGGTCGGCGGGCGGGTCGGCCACCAGCAGGTCGCGCGGCAGCGCCCGGCGGCGCTCCCGGTCGGTGGCCGGCTCCCCCTGCCGCCGTGCTAAGCCCTGCGCGGCGGCGTCGGCGTCTCGCCGTCGGCGTCGGGCACGTGCGGGAGGAGCAGCTCGCGCAGGCCGCCGGGCTCCGGACGCCGCGTCAGCGGGCGACCACCGTCCCGGGGCGGACGCGCGGCAGGGTCAGGGACAGGCCCGACACCGTCATCGAGCCGAGGGCGCGCTGGCCGTCGAACAGGGCGGTGTTCGGGATGATCTGCAGGGCGACCTCCCCGGCGGCCGACATCCGCCAGGCGATCATCTCCAGGTTCCGGGTGACGGTGTGCGGGCGGCCGTCCAGGACGACCGGGATCGGCGTGGCCTGGTTGCCGATGACCGTGCCGGTGGCCTTGTCCACGAGCTGGGCGTACACGTGGGTGCGGGCCCGGGTGGCGCGACCCTGGTAGGTGAACGACAGCCGGGGCGCGCCCACCGAGTGCCCGGCGAAGGTCCGCAGCGGGATCGTCAGGCCGTTGGTGGCGCGCCCGGCCGCCGTCCCGCTGCCCGACCGGTTCAGGTCGTTGACGAGCAGGCGGCGCGGCCCGGGGACCCGGGTGGTGACGGACGGCAGGGCGGGCGGCGGGAAGGTGCCGCCGTGGAAGGTCCCGGACTGGTCGATGTACTCGAACGCCGGGCCGGTCCGCACCGACCGGTCGCGCTTGAGGTACCGGTCGAACCACCGCAGGGCCACGGCCGTGACGTGGTCCTTCGGGCCGGTGCCGGTGCCGCACTCGCCATGCCCGCCGCAGTACCAGACCATCTTGAGCGGCACCTTGTTCGCCGTGAGGATCCGGTGGTTGGCGGCGGCCTCGCTCGGCGGGAACAGGGTGTCCACCGTGCCCTGGATCAGCAGCGTCGGGATCCGGATCCGGCGGACCTGCGGGTCGAGGTCGTGGTCGTCGATCCAGGCCTCCACGGCGGGCGGCACCGTCCCGCTCGCCAGGCCGGTGGCGCAGCCCTGCGACACCTGCGGCGCGACGCGGTTGCCCGCCAGGTGCCCGGCCAGGCACAGCAGCCGCGCCCAGCCGGACTTGAACGACCGGGCCGGGTACAGCGAGTCGGTCAGCGAGTTCCACGCGATCACCGGGACGATCACGTCCACGCGGGGGTCGAGCCCGGCGGTCAGGAGCTGGATGCCGCCGCCGTAGCTGCCGCCCGCCATGCCGAGGCGGGGGTCCCCGGGCCGGTCGGCGAGCGCCTCGGGCTGCCGGGCGACCCAGTCGATCAGCACCCTGGAGTCCCGGCCCTCGACGCGGTGGTAGTTGAGGTGGGCGCGCCCGCCGGACCCGAAGCCGCGCGCGTTCCAGGTGACCACGTTGTAGCCCGCGCGGCGCAGGGGTCCCGTCTGGCCGCCGTCCGGGTCGGTCTCGCCGCGTCCGCCGAACCCGTGGCCCAGCATCACCGTCGGGGCCCGCCGTCCCGGGGCCAGGCCCGCCGCCGGGAAGAAGTGCGCGGTGAGCCGCACGCCGTCGAACGACCGCACCGTGGCCGTCCGGCCCGTCTCCGCGTGCGCGGCGGGGGCCTGGACGAGCGGGACCAGCGTGAGCGACGCGGCGGCGGCCACGGCGGCGGTTCGGGGCATCGGGCGCTCCTCCTGGGGCGGGGGTGGAACCGGGTAAGCGGTCGCTTCCAAGATCGAGGTGAGCCTAGAGAACCCCGGGCCCGGAGGGAAGCCCGGTAGGAAACGCCTCCGCCCTGGTCACACGTGTCGAGCGGGGCATCGCGGGCAGTATGCGGCCGGGGGAGTCGTGGACATGGCAGACGAGAAGGGCCCGGACGGCGTCGCCGCGCTGGATCCGCTGCTGATCCGGGCCGTCCAGGAGGCGGGCGCCAGCGGGGGCGGGATCTACCTGCTGCGACCGGGCGAGGACGTGCTGTGGCTGGCCGTCATGAGCAGCTTCCTCACCGAGATGATCACCCCCTGGAAGCGGGTGTCCCTGACGACCCCGGCGCCCGCCTGCGACGCGGTGGTGGGCCACGAGCTGATCTGGGTCAACAGCCAGGAGGAACTGGCGCGCCGCTATCCGCGGGTGGCGCTGACCCTCCCCTACCGGTTCGCGCTGGCCGCCGCGCCGATCGCCGACGGCGACCGCGTCTGGGGTGCGCTGGTGCTGCTGTGGCCGTGGACGCACCCGCCGCGCCTGTCCCGCCGGGAACGCACCCGGATCACCGACGCGTGCGGGCACATGGCCGAACTGCTGCGCCGGGCCGAGGAGCGGGGCCGCCCGGTGGAGCCCGGGCCGGAGCCGCACCTGCTGCCCGAGCCGCGCGCCCGGCTGACCGGGCCGCTGGAGTCCGCCGCCGCCGTGGACTTCGCCGAGCGGCTCCCGGAGGGCGCCTGCTGCCTGGACGTGGACGGCCGGATCGCGTACGTCAGCGGCCGGGCCGCCGAACTGCTCGGCAGGCCGCGCGCCGAACTGCTGGGACGGTTGCCGTGGCGGGCGCTGCCCTGGCTGGACGACCCCGTCTACGAGGACCGGTACCGGGCGGCGGTGTTCAGCCAGCAGCCGGTGTCGTTCACCGCCCAGCGCCCGCCCGACGTGTGGCTGGTGTTCGAGCTGTTCCCGGACACCCGGGGCATGAGCGTCTGCATCACCCCCACCGCCGTGCCGGAGCGGAGCGCGCCGACACGGCGGAACGGCTCCACGGCGTCCCCGATCCGCGCGGGAGCCCTCTACCAGCTGATGCACCTGGCCGCCTCGCTGACCGAGGCGGTCGG
>DATADI010000064.1:0-9657 GCA_036258615.1 Thermomonospora sp.
GGAAACGGGGCGGTCTGGTGCACCGCCCCGGCGGCGACCTGCGCGAGCGCCTGCTCGGCCTGGGGGGCGGTCAGCCGCAGCACCGGGTCGCGCAGCAGGAGCCCGCCGAGCACGGGGGTGAGCGGACCGGCGTTGCGGGGCGGCGGCGGGTCCTCCGTCATGACCGCCGCCAGCACCGCCATCACCTCGGACCGGTCGTGCGGCGGGCGGCCCTCGCAGGCGGCGTACAGGGTGGCGCCCAGCGACCACAGGTCGGACGCGGGGGTGGCGGGCTCCCCCTTGGCCCGTTCGGGGGGCATGTAGGCGGGCGACCCGACGAGCAGGCCGGTGCGGGTGAGGGTGGCGTCGCCGACGACCCGGGCGATGCCGAAGTCGGTGAGGACCGCGCGGCCCTCGTCGGTGATGAGGACGTTGGCGGGCTTGACGTCGCGGTGGAGGATGCCGACGGCGTGGGCCGCGCGCAGCGCCGCCGCCGTCTGCCGTCCGATGTCGGCGACCCGCGCGGGCGGCAGCGGCCCCTCCTCGTCGAGGATCTGCTGGAGCGAGCGGGCCCGGATCAGTTCCATGACGATCCAGGGGCGGCCGTCCTCGTCGACCACGTCGTGCACGGTGACGATGCCGGGGTGGCTGAGCCGGGCGGTGGCGCGCGCCTCGCGCAGCGTCCGCTCCCGGACGGCCTCCTGCTCGGCGTCGCTCAGCTCGTGCCGGACCATGACCTCCTTGACGGCGACCTCGCGGTCGAGCATCTCGTCGCGCGCCCGCCAGACCGCGCCCATGCCGCCACGCCCGAGCAGGGCCTCCAGCCGGTACCGCCCGGCGATCCGGCGCCCCTCATGCGCTGCCTCCGGCCGCGTGCCCGTCACCGCGCCGTCCTCGTCGCCGGGGCTCACTCGGCCGGCTCGAAGTGCTCGAAGACGGGCTCCATGTCGCGGCGGGTCTCCTCCCACTCGCTCTCGGGGGCGACCAGGAAGATCGCGTAGCCCCGGCCGTTGGCGACGAACCCGCGGTTGAGCCCGTGCATCCGGCCGCCGTTCCAGGTGAACTCCCAGTCGGCGGACCTGCTGCCGTCGCCGGTGTCGGGCACGGGCGGCTCGTCACCGGTCGGCTCCAGGCGGATCCGCTCGTAGCCGGAGAACCGGTCGGCCGCCTCCAGGTCCTTCCAGTCCTGGAGGGCGCTGGGACCCGGGTCGGTGGTCTGGTCGATCTGGACGTAGCTGTCACGGTCGGGCGAGTAGAAGAACACTCCGCCGGGGTTCTTGCGGGTCGGGCCCGTCCAGTCGTCGGGGATCGCGATGGAGAACCCCGTGGAGTCCTTGTACTTGCGGAAGCCCTCCGGGATCCCGTCGTCGGACGAGGCCGTCCGCGAGGGGGACGAGGTCGCCGAGGGCGGGGCGCTGGACGGGCGGGCCGACGAGGTCTGACCGCTGCGCGCGGCCTTGCCGCCGGGGGACCGTTCCGCGGAGTCGTCGTCGCGGGCCATCGCCACCGCCATCGCGCTGACCAGCAGGAGCAGCACCACGATGACGACGCCGACCGCGATCTGCACGTGACGGCGGGCGGGCGGGGTCGCGCCGGTGGGCCCGGGAGGCGAGGCCGCCGCGGCCGGGAGGGTGCCGTCGCCGGGCGGCTCCGTGCGGGCCTCGGCGGGGACCGCGGGGACCGCCGGGACCGCCGGGGCGGCGGGCTCGGGCTCGTCGTAGCGGGTGGCGAGCGGGTCACCGCCGTCGAGGCGGGTGGCGAGGGGGTCGCCGCCGTCGTACCGGGTCTCCAGGGGGTCGCCGGGGGTGTCCTCCAGCGCCGGGACCGGCTGGGCGCGCTGCGCCGGGAGCGACGGGCCGGGCGCGGGCCGTTCCTCGGGCTCGCGCTCGCCGGGCTCGGACGGCGGCAGCACCGGCCGGGTGTACTGGGTGTCGGCGGACTGCTCACGGACGATCTCGTCGAGCAGCATCCCGGCCTCGGGGGCGCTCATCCGCTCGGCGGGGTCCTTGCGCAGCAGCCCGTCGATCACCGCGGCGAGCGGCCCGGCCGCCGGGAGCGGCGGCGGGTCCTCGGAGATGATCGCGACCAGTGAGGCCATCGGCTCGGGCCGCTCGAACGGCGA
The DNA here is from genome assembly GCA_036258615.1 of Thermomonospora sp. GTDB lineage: Bacteria > Actinomycetota > Actinomycetes > Streptosporangiales > Streptosporangiaceae > Thermomonospora. The sequence goes on from DATADI010000064.1 coordinate 2,102, forward strand.
CCGGCCGTGGATCATCGCGTACAGGGTGACCCCGAGCGACCACAGGTCCGAGCCGGGGCCGGCGGTCTTGCCGCGGGCCCGCTCGGGGGCGATGTAGGCGGGCGAGCCCATCACCAGCCCGGTCTGGGTGAGGGTGGCGTCGCCGGTGGCGATGGCGATGCCGAAGTCGGTCAGCACGGCGCGGTCGCCCGCCGCCACCAGCACGTTGCTCGGCTTGACGTCCCGGTGCAGGACCCCGGCCTCGTGCGCGGCGTGCAGGGCGGCGAGCATCTGGCGGCCGATCTCGGCGGCGCGGCGGACCTCCAGCGGGCCCTCGCGCTTGATCACCTGGTCCAGCGACGGGGCCAGGATCAGCTCCATGATGATCCAGGGACGCCCGTCCTCCTCGACGACGTCGTATACGGTGACCACGCCCGGGTGGCCGAGCCGCGCCGCGGTCCGCGCCTCACGGAACGTGCGCTTGTACTGCACGGCGCGTTCCTCATCGGTGAGACCGTGCGGCAGTATGACCTCTTTCACCGCGACGTCACGACCGAGGACTTCATCGTGAGCCTGCCAGACCGTACCCATGCCGCCGTGGCCGACCGGGGCCAACAGGCGGTAACGCCGGGCGAGCAGCTTCTCCCCGGCGGTCTCGTTCGGCATATGCGCGACCATATCGACAATTGCTGACAACCTCGGAGGGGGCACGCAAGGCACGGCCCCCTTACCCCTAGGACGCGGCCGGCACACCGAAGGTTCGCCGGCGAGACCACCGAGCTTGAGAAGTGTGAGCGAGTGAGACCCGGTACAACTGAGAAGACACCGCGACGCCACGACGGGGACCCGATGACGGCCGACACCAGGGGCCCGGCCAGGAACGCCGAGCCGAACCCGGGCGCGGGCCCGGGAACGGGCCTGGGCGTCCACTGGCGGCGGGTGCGGCGGTCGGCCCCGGACGTCTTCTTCTGGTACACCCGGCTGTCGGGCGTGTTGTCGATCCTGGCCTTCGTCTCCTCGGACCTGATCCAGCGGCTGGGCGGGATCTGGGCGCTGCGCTGGATCTACTACCTGGGCTTCACCGCCAGCCTCCCGTACGGGGTGCTGCTGATCCTGCTGTCGATGGGGGTCCGGCGGCGCAAGAAGGCCGCCTGGCGGATCCTCATGCTGCTGTTCGGGGCGTACTTCGGGTTCGCGATCCTGGTGGTCGGCAAGCTGTGGGTCGATCCCGGGCACCGGGTGGCGCTCGGCGAGGTCGTCACGGTGGTGGCGTACGCGCTGGTGCTGACGTTGCTGGCGTCGGCGCGCGCGGAGTTCTCCACGCTGCCGGACCGGGCGAACCGGCGGCTGGCGCTCCAGGTGTTCTCCGGGGTGCTGGCGGTCAGCGGGCTGCTCGGCACCGGGCTGGTCACGATGACCAACCGCGACCCCGAGGGCTCGTTCGTGACGGACGCGCTGTACGCCGCGCTCCAGACGGTGGTGGGGCCCGGCGTGACCGGCGAGCCGATCGACGTGGACGTGCCGACGCGGGTGAACCTGCTGCTCGGCGTGCTGGGCACCGGCCTGCTCATCATCACGTTCTGGGCGCTGTTCCGGCCCGGCCGCCAGGACGCGGTGCTCAGCCCGGAGGAGGAGCTGGCGGCGCGGCGGCTGCTGGCCGAGTACGGCGACCAGGACTCGCTGGGCTACTTCGCGCTGCGCCGTGACAAGAACGTCATCGTCGCGCCCAACGGTAAGGCCGCCATCTCCTACCGGGTGGAGGGTTCTGTCTCGCTGGCCAGCGGGGACCCGCTGGGCGACCCCGAGTCGTGGGACCAGGCGATCGAGCTGTGGCTGGCCGAGTGCCGGTCGCACGCGTGGATCCCGGGTGTGGTGAGCGCGGGCGAGCGGGCCGCGCACGTGTACCGGCGGCACGGGTTCGACGCGCTGGAGCTGGGTGACGAGGCGATCCTGGAGCTGACCGACTTCCGCCTCGACGGACGGGAGATGCGGCAGGTCCGCCAGGCGGTCCGCCGGGTCGAGCGGGCCGGGTACCGGGTGCGGATCCGGCGGCACGCGCAGATCCCGCCGGAGGAGATGGCGCAGCTCATCGCCAGCGCCGACCGGTGGCGCGACGGGGCCTCCGAGCGCGGGTTCTCGATGGCGCTGGGCCGCCTGGGCGACCCGACCGACGGCCGCTGCGTGATGGTCGAGGCGTTCGACTCCCGGGGTGAGCTGCGCGGGCTGCTGAGCTTCGTGCCGTGGGGCCGGTCGGGCCTGTCGCTGGACCTGATGCGCCGTGACCGGGCCGCCGAGAACGGCCTGAACGAGTACATGGTGGCCAAGGTCGCCGAGCAGGCGGCGCTGATCGGCGCGCAGAAGATGTCGCTGAACTTCGCGATGCTGCGGTCGGCGTTCGAGCGGGGCTCGCAGCTGGGGGCGGGCCCGGTGGCGCGGCTGTGGCACCGGTTCCTGTCGCTGGCCTCCAAGTTCTGGCAGCTGGAGTCGCTGTACCTGGCCAACGCCAAGTACAACCCCACGTGGGCGCCCCGGTTCGTGTGCTACCAGCAGTCGCGTGACCTGGTGCGGCTGGGGCTGGCGTTCGCGCGGGCCGAGGGCTTCCTGCCGACGCTGGACCGGCCCAAGCTCGACCGCGCCGCCCGGCTGCGGCCGTCGGCGGGGCTGGTGTCGGAGATCCGGCGGATCGAGGAGGAGGCCGAGGCCGCGCGGGCCCCGCAGCGGCGGCTGTCGGAGCAGGAGCGGGTCCGGCACGCCAAGCTGGAGCAGATCCGCCGCGCGGGCCTGGACCCGTACCCGCTGGGCTTCCAGCGCACCGACCACGCCGCCGACATCCGCGCCCGGCACCCCGGCCTGCCGCCCGACACCCGGACCGGTGAGCGCGTCTCGGTGGCGGGACGGGTGGTGCTGGCCCGTGAGCACGGGCGGCTGGTGTTCGCGTCGCTTCGGGACGAGACCGGTGACATCCAGATCATGCTGACCGCCGACGCGCTGGAGCCGCTCGGCGGGCCGGACGGCTGCCGCCCGGGGTCCCTGGAGGCGTGGAAGCGGCTGGTGGACCTCGGTGACCAGGTCGGCGTGGAGGGCGAGGTCGTCACCTCCAAGAAGGGCGAGCTGTCGGTGCTGGCCTCGTCGTGGACGCTGACCGCCAAGTGCCTGCGCCCGCTGCCCAACAAGCGCAGCGGCCTGTCCGACCCGGAGGCGCGGGTACGGCAGCGGTACGTGGACTTCATCGTCAACGACGAGAGCCGCCGGATGCTGCGGATGCGGGGCGACGCGGTGGCGGCGGTACGCGACGGGCTGCGCGACCGGGGTTACCTGGAGGTCGAGACGCCGATGCTCCAGCCGATCCACGGTGGCGCGACGGCACGTCCGTTCACGACCCGCATCAACGCGTACAACATGCAGCTGTACCTGCGGATCGCCCCGGAGCTGTACCTCAAGCGGCTGCTGGTCGGCGGGATCGGCAAGGTCTTCGAGATCAACCGCAACTTCCGTAACGAGGGCGTGTCGCAGAAGCACAACCCCGAGTTCACGATGCTGGAGGCGTACGAGCCGTACGGGGACTACGACACGATGGCCACGCTGACCCGCGAGCTGGTGCTGGACGCCGCGAAGGCCGCGCTGGGCACCACCGTCGTCGTCCGGGACGGCGTGGAGTACGACCTGGCCGAGCCGTGGCGGGAGATCACCGTGTACGGGTCGGTGTCGGAGGCGCTCGGCGAGGAGATCACCCCGGACACTCCGGTGGAGTCGGTCCGCCGTCACGCCGCCTCGGCCGGGCTGGCCTTCGACCTGGACTGGGGTCAGGGCAAGCTCGTTCAGGAGCTGTTCGAGGCCCTGGTGGAGGAGGAGCTGCGGGCGCCGACGTTCGTGCGAGACTACCCCGCCGAGACCTCGCCGCTGACCCGCCCGCACCGTGCCGACCCCCGGCTGGCGGAGAAGTGGGACCTCATCGTGTTCGGGCTGGAGCTGGGCACCGCCTACAGCGAGCTGATCGACCCGATCCTGCAGCGGCAGCGGCTCACCGAGCAGTCCCTGCTGGCGGCGGGCGGCGACCCGGAGGCCATGGAGCTGGACGAGGACTTCCTGCGGGCCCTGGAGTACGCCATGCCGCCCGCCGGGGGCATGGGCATGGGCATCGACCGGCTGCTCATCACCCTGACGGGCCGGAGCATCCGGGAGACGATCCCCTTCCCGTTGGCCCGGCCGCGCTAGCCCCTCAGAGCGTGCGGGGCGCGGGGCGGTAGCCGTAGGAGGCGAGCCAGGCGCGGGCCCGTCCCCGCTGGCGTTCCTCGCGGAACAGCAGCCACCGGGCGTCCTCCGGGGTGTCCCGGATCGCCTCCAGGAACCTGCGGTACGGCCAGCGCCCGGCGAGGGCCTCCTCCAGCCGGGCGCGCAACCGCTCGTCGGTCACGGTGGCGGAGAAGTCGGCCATGTCGCGTTCGGCGCGGTCGCGTTCGGGCCAGAACTGGAGCCAGCGGGCTGCGTCGTACCGTTCGTCGATCTCGTCGAACGCGGGCTCGACCTCGCCGGTGTCCTCGCCGTTCAGCTCACCGACGGGGAGGATGTCGCCGCGGAGCAGGTCCACGACGTAGACCTCGCCCTCCATCTCGCCCTCGGGCTCGGCGTCCAGCTCGGACCCCAGCTCACCGAGGTCGACGGGCACCTCCGCCAGGTCGGCGGCGGGCCCCAGGCCGAGGGCGGCGGTGAGGTCACCGGCCAGTTCGGCGTCCCCGGGCAGGCCGCGTCCGGTGAGTGACTCCAGGCACGCGCGGGCGAGCGGCTCGGCCCCGGCGACCTGCGCCCGTACGGCGGCGACCAGGACGTCACCGGCGTACTGGAGCACGGGGTCCAGCGGGCGTTCCCGCAGCAGGTCCACGCCCTCGGCCCCGTCCCGCCGGTGCACGGCGGCGCGCAGGCGCCCGAGCGCCGCGCCGTCCCAGTCAGTCACGCGTCTATTTGTACAGAAGCTTTGCCGTCACTCGGGCCTGTTGTCCTCGACGTGGACGACCTGGAGGTCGGTGCCGTCGGCGTCGCGCTTGGCGCGGCCGTGCAGGCCCACGGCCAGGTCGTCGGGGTCGTCGTCCAGTTCGTCGGGGGCCACGTAGGTGAGCACGTCGCTGTGCTGCCCGTAGACGACCCAGCCGGGGGCGTCCTCCAGGTCGATGACGCCGAAGTCGGCCGAGGGGCTGCCCGCGTGGACGGGGCCGTACTCGCGGAGGACGCCGGTGGCCTCGTCGGCGAGGTCGTCCCCCGGCTCGGTGAGGACCACCACCGTCCCGTTGGCGAAGAGCACCCAGGACTTGTGCTCGCCCACGATGATCCGGCGCCAGGTCTCCACCAGCTCTGCTGTGTCCATGGACAGGATCATCCCGTGGATCCGGCCTCGGTCCGAATCGGGACGTCGCGGTGCGCGGTGCGCCAGAGCGCTGCCAGTTCGGCGACGCGGCGGCCGAGGAGGAAGGCCGTCTCACGGTCGCTGGAGGGAGGCGCGACCTCGGGGCCCTGGTCGATGTTCGCCTGCGCCATGGCGCCGAGGTACGCGCCGAGCCGGTTCGGCTGGTGCGGTCCGCCGTCGCTGGTGCACCAGCCGGGCAGCAGGCCGAGGCTCACCCACTGCATGCCGTGCTGGGCGGCGAACAGCGCCAGGTCCACGAGCGTGTTGAGCTTGTCGCCGCTGTGCGAGCCGCTGCAGGTGAAACCTGCGGCGAGCTTGTCCTTCCAGCCCTGTGCCTGCCAGATGCCGGAGGTGTCCTCCATGAACGCCTTGAACGCCGCCGACGGCGAGCCCATGTAGGTGGGGGCGCCGAACACGATGGCGTCGGCGTCGGCGAGGGTCCGCCAGCCGTCGTCGGTCAGCGTGCCCACCGGCAGCGACGCGCACCGGGCGCCCGCGTCGCGGGCCCCCTCCGCGACGCCCGCGGCCAGCGCGGCGGTGTGTCCGTTCCCGGAGTGGTAGGCGATCGCCACTGAGACCATGATTCTTCCTTTCGAGAAAGCTTTCTCGAAAACTATCAGGGTGGCGGACTACCCTCAACCCCATGGAGCAGCCGGATCGCGTCGACGAGATGATGCGGGCCTGGCGCGCGGAACTGCCGGAGGTCGCCACCGTTCAGCTCGAACTGGTCAAGCGGGCCGGCCGGCTGGCGGCGCGCTGCGAGGAGGCCACCGCGCTGGTGCTCGCCGAGCACCGGATGACGTACGCCGAGTTCGACGTGCTGGCCACGCTGCGCCGCAGCGGCCCCCCGTACCGGCTCAAGCCGGGGGCGCTGGCCCGTCAGTCGATGCTGTCGTCCGGCGGGATCAGCAACATCCTGCTGCGCCTGTCGGCCACCGGGCTCGTGGAGCGGCGCCCCGATCCCGACGACGGCCGCAGCTCGTGGGTGTGCCTCACCGAGGCGGGACGGCGGACGGCCGAGGATCTGGCCCGCGCCACCTCGGAGGCCAACGCCCGCCTGTTCGAGGCGCTCCCGGCGCACACGGCCGAGGCGCTGGCGGGTCTGCTTCGCGAGACGCTGGTGGCGCTGGGGGACGTCCCGGAGACGGCCCCCGTCACGCGCCCCCGCTGAGTCAGCCGCCCTCGCCGCTCAGGACGCAGAACTCGTTGCCCTCGGGGTCGGCGAGGACCACCCAGCTCTGCTCGCCCTGCCCGATGTCGACGCGGCGGGCGCCCAGCGCGAGGATGCGCTCGACCTCGGCCGCCTGGTCGTCGGGCGTCAGGTCGAGGTGCAGCCGGTTCTTCACGGTCTTGGGGTCGGGGACCCGCAGGAAGAGGATCTTGGGGTACGTGCCGGCGTCCACGCCGAGCGCCACGCTCTCCTCGTCCTCCTCCAGGATCTTGAAGTCCAGCACCCGGGACCAGAACTCGGCCAGGGGCCGGGGGTCGGCGCAGTCGATCACGAGCCAGTTCCAGGTGCTAGCCATGGGCGATCGCCGCCCCCCGGACGTCAACGGCCACTGCGGGCAAGGTACCTCTCCTCGTTCGGCAACATGATCCACAGCACGATGTAGACCACGAACTGCGGACCGGGCAGCAGGCAGGAGAGCAACGCCAGGCCCCGGACCGTCCACGGCGTGACGCCGAATCGACGGGCCAGTCCCGCGCACACTCCTGCGATCATCCTGCCTTGGCGCGGACGATAAAGACCGGTCATTTTCGGTTCTCCCTTCGGGCCCTTCCGGACCGCCGGTTCCGAGGTGGACACGGTCCACGCTAGAAACCGGACGGGCCGCCCCGAATCGCTCGAAGGGCTGGCTCGCGCCCCATACCCGGGAATTAGGGGACAACCCCTAGGGGGCGGCGGCGTTGTGCTCGGCGACGAGGCCGGGGAGTTCGGCGAGCCCGTCGAGAACGAACAGACAGCGGCTCAGCGCCGCGTCGTCACGCTGGATGTGCCCCCAGGGGCCGCGCCGCAGGAACGCCACTTGCATGCCGAACGCCAGGGCCGGGCGGACGTCGTTATCGATGCGGTCCCCCACGTAGAGGATGCGCTCGGGGGCCACTCCGCACTCCTCGGCGCATCGGGCGAAGAACGCCGGTGACGGTTTCTCGACCCCCCACACCGCCGAGATGCCGA
>DATADI010000065.1:0-2463 GCA_036258615.1 Thermomonospora sp.
GGCTGCTCACCGACCCCCGCGCCGCCGATCCCGAGGGCGAGTGGCACGCGCCGGTCCGCCGCTGGGAGTCCGGGCGCATCCGCAAGGTGGCCCGGCGGGCGCGCGGCGTCCGCTGGCGGGACGCCCAGGAGGTGCCCGGCATAACCGTCGACCACGACGGGGCGCAGGTGCGGGCGTTCGTCCCCGGGCCGGTCGCCGAGGTGCCGCCGCCGCTGGCCAAGCTCCAGGTCGCCGGGCTCGACCTCGCGCGCGAGGAGCCCAAGCCCGCCCCCGAGGGCCCGTACGCGGCGCTCGCGCTGAACCCGGACGTCACGATGACCACCGGCAAGTCCGCCGCCCAGTCCGGGCACGCCGCGCACCTGCTGCTGCGCCAGGGCCCGCCCCGGGACGTCGCCGCCTGGCTGGCCGCGGGGGCGCGCGTGCACCTGGCCGGCGAGGTGCCCTGGCGGGAGTGCGTGCGGCGGGCGGGCGCCGTCGTCCGCGACGGGGGCTTCACCGAGGTCCCGCCCGGCACGATGACCGCCGTCGCGTGGTTCGAGGGCCCGCGGCGCTAGATCTTTTTCGCTTTCCGGTCTATTCCCGGCGGCGCTCGTGTGGTTCTTTCGGGGACACCACTGTTTCCGACGAGGTCTGCGAGGGCTCCGATGCGCGCAGCGCTGACCAGAGACTCCACGATGGTCGTCACCGAGGTCCCCGACCCCGTGCCGCGCGAGGGCCAGGTGCTGGTCCGTACCCTCGCCTGCGGCATCTGCGGGTCGGACCTGCACGCCCTGGCCGACCCGGACGGCTTCATGGAGACCACCCGCAGGTCCGGCGGCACCCCCTACGACCCGCGCCACGGGCTGGTGTTCGGGCACGAGTTCGCCGCCGAGATCGTCGAGTACGGCCCCGGGACGCAGCGCTCCCTGCCGGTGGGGACGGCGGTGTGCGGGCCGCCGATCGCCTTCGGCCCGCAGGGCGCCGGGATCGTCGGCTACGCCCCCATGTACCCCGGCGGGTACGGCGAGTACATGGTGCTGACCGAGGGCTTCGTGATGGAGGTCCCCGGTGGCCTGGACCCGAAGGTCGCCGCGATCACCGAGCCGTTCGCGGTCGCCACCCGCGCCGTGGACCGCTCGGGCATCGGCGCGGACGACGTGGCGGTGGTGCTCGGCCTCGGCCCGATCGGGCTCGGCGTGGTCGCCGCCCTCAAGGCGCGCGGCCACGGGCCCGTGATCGCGGTGGACTTCTCCCCGAAGCGCCGGTCGCTGGCCGAGGGGCTCGGCGCCGACGAACTGGTCGACCCGGCGCTGGCCTCCCCGTACACCCGGTGGGCCGACCTGGGCGTCCCGGTCACCCCGGTCGAACGGATCGCCGCCGAGCTGCTCGGCGCCCCGGGACGCGGCGCGGTGGTCTTCGAGTGCGTCGGCGTGCCGGGGGTGCTGGGGCAGGCCGTGGAGGGTGCGCCCGCCGGATCCACGATCATGCTGGTCGGCGTGTGCATGCAGCCCGACCAGGTGGAGCCCGGGGTCGCCGCGAGCAAGGAGCTGACGATCCGGGGGACCTTCGGGGCCTTCCCCGAGGAGTACCGCGCGACCCTGCACGCCATCGCCGACGGGCGCGTGGACGCGGGCTCCATCATCACCGGGACCGTGGGCCTGGACGGCGTCGCGGGCGCGTTCCGCGACCTGGCCGACCCGGAGACGCACGCCAAGATCGTGGTCGTCCCCGGCTGAGCGGCTAGCCCCGGCCGTACGGCGGCGGGGGAGCCCCCTGCGGGGTGTACGGCGGCGGGCCCTGCGGCCCCTGGGGGCCCTGCGGATCGACGGCCGGCCGCTGCCAGCGGTTCAGCGCCGCCAGCGCGATCTCCTGCGTGCGGCTGAGCTGCCCGGGGCCCGGCGGCGGCCCGGCCTGGTCCGGCGGCCGGGCCGCCGTGACCCGCGCCTTGACGCCCAGCGCGTACGACACGCACAGCAGCGCGGCGAACGCCACCAGGAACGCGCCGTGCTCGACCAGGTCGCCGGTCCGGCCCTTGACCCCGTCGAGCACGCAGAACACGGCGAAGCCCGCCGCCCACCCGGCCAGCGCGGGCAGGAACCACACGTCGCGCCGCCGCACGAGCCCGGCCAGCGCGACCGCCACCAGCAGGACCTGCACGACCTTGACGGCGGCCAGCGCGGGGGCGGCCGTCCCGTCGCCGAGGTACTCGGCCATCTCGCGGCGGTGGGCGCTCCAGCCCAGCACCGAGAACAGCACCGTGGTGAGCCCGTAGGCCACCAGGAAGATCCCGATGGGGTAGTGGAACCGGTGCCAGCCCGCGGGCCGCGGCCCGAGCACGCCCGGCACCGGCTGCTGCAGCGGGACCGGCGGGGGAACGACGGGAGGCGGGGTCGGTGGGGGCAGGGCGACGGGGGCGGCCGGGTCCGGGGCGGGCGGCGTCCCGGGGCCGCCCGGGGCCTCCGGCAGCGCCTGCGGAGCGGTGAC
>DATADI010000066.1:0-2414 GCA_036258615.1 Thermomonospora sp.
GGGGGGGGGCCCCGCCGCCCGCCTGGGTCGTGGTCGAGGACGACACGAGCACACCTTCCATAAGGGAAACGACTGTTACCCAGTTAAGGTAACGGTCGTCACCCCATCGTCGTCAACCCGATTGCGAGACCGCCGATGGCCCGCACCGCCGATCCGCGCCGCCGCGCCGAACTGCTCGACGCGATCGTCGACTACCTCGTCCAGCACGGCCTGTCCGGGCTGTCGCTGCGGCCCCTGGCGCAGTACCTCGGCAAGAGCACCCGCGTGCTCACCCACCACTTCGCCGACAAGGAGGCGCTGGTCTCGGCGGCCATGCAGCGGCTGGACGAACGGCACCGGGCCTGGCTGCGGTCGCTCCCCGGCTGGGACGGCCGCGGCGGCATCGGCGCCATCATCCGCCGGTCCTGGGACCACCAGACGCACGAGCCGAACGTCCCGGTGGCCCGGCTGATCCACGAGATCGAGGGCCTGGCGGCCGGCGGGCGCCTGGCCGGCCACGTCCCGCGGCTCCTGGCGGACCGCGCCGAGTTCGTGGCCGACCTGCTGCGCTCCCGCGGCGTCCCGCACGACGAGGCCCTGCGGATCTCCACCCTCACCAACGCCGCCTACACCGGCCTGCAGATCGACTTCCTGGTCACCGGCGACCGCGCCCGCACCGAGGAGGCCATCGACCGCCTCGTGGCCCTGGTCGACGAGTGGACCGCCCCCTACGTCACCGACGACTCATGACAGACCGGACCCCACTCCCGGCGTCCCCGGCCCGCGCCCCAGCCGCCCCGCACACCGAAGGCGGCACCTGGCACCTCGGCTGAGACCGCGATCCACGTCCCAGCAGGTCCGAGCCGCTTACAGCAAGCTTGGCCACCCGGCCCCGGCACGCCGATGGCGCGAAGCCTGCCTGGGCGGGGAGCCTGGTCATCGGGGGGCGGGGGCGAGGCGGCGGACGGTGAACGCGTCGGCCATGCCGGTGATCTCCAGGATGCGGAGGACGGGCTGTGGCACGGCGGCCAGGGTGAGCGAGACGTCCGCGGCGTCGGCGAGCGCCTGGGCCTCGGCCAGGACCCGCAGGGCGTCCGATCCGAACAGGCCCACCTCGCGCAGGTCCACGATCACCTGGCTGGCCCGCTCCCCGACCAGTGACACCAGCGCCTGCCGGAGCTGGCCCTTCGTGCTGAGGTCGATGTCCCCGGACACGTAGACCACCGCCCGGTCCCGGTGCCGCAGCACCGCGAGGGAGAAGTCGCCGTCCCTGCGCACAGTCATGCTGGTCATGCCGATCCACCGTTTCGCATCGCTGTTTCGGACTGCCTAGTCGATCCTGGGACAGCCCGCCCGGCCGACACACCACCCCTCCGGTAGTGATTGCCTCTGGCGGCCTTGACCTTCGGTGCCCGAATGCCAGGTTCGCGTCAGGGCACGTTCAGGAACGTCAAGCCACGAATCGCCCGTTCCGGGCCCCGTGGTCAGCGCGGCGCGCCGCCCTCCCGAGCCATCACCAGCCGGGGCCCCAGGGCGTGCAGGCCCGCGTCGATCTCCGCCTGCCAGTGCTCGCGCAGCCCCGGCCCCCACCGCTCGGCGGGCAGCTCGGCGAACCCGTGCCGCGCGTACCAGGGCCCGTTCCACGGCACCTCGCGGAAGGTGATCAGGGTGAGCGGCCCCGCCGCCTCCGCGATGACCCGCTCCAGCAACAAGCCACCGACCCCGCGCCCCGTCAGGTCCCCGCGTACGGCGATCTGCTCCAGATGCGGATGCCCGTCCAGCTCGATGACCGCGGCGAACCCCACCGGCGGCTCCCCCGCCACCAGCACCCGGGCACTCAGCGCCACGCCCTCGATCACCGTGGGCCCGGCCGGGAAGACGATCCCCAGCTCCGCGAAGACCGCGTCGGCCGTCCGCTCGATCTCCGGCAGCACCGCCAGATCCGGCTCCCCCGCCGCCCGTACGGCCACATCCACGCCGCCACCCTAGGCGCCGCCCGAAACCCCTGGCAATCGACTTCCCGAAACCCCACCGCAGGGCCGACCTCTGGCCGTACGGCCCGCGATGACCCCGCTCCGCTGACGGCGGGGGCGTCGGGTCGGAAGCGGCAGGCCCCCCGCCGGAGCGGGGGGCCTGGTGGTGACGCGGCGTTTCTACGAGTGGGGGTAGCTGATCTCGCGGGCCTCGGCGGGCGGGTCGCCCATGGCCTCGGCCACGTCGGCCGCGAACGCCGGGTTCGTCCGGCAACGCCGGGTGACTACGGAGCAGCTGATGCCCGCGGTACGGGCCGCCTTCGCGACGTAGCCGTGTCTGGCCAGGTCGGCCAGGAACCTGTCCGCCCAGGTGGGCGCCTGCGTGTGCGTTCGCATCGTCGATCACTCGTCGGGTCGGTTGCCGCCGTCCTGCCGGCGGCGGTGGATCTGAGCACGGTACCG
>DATADI010000067.1:0-2022 GCA_036258615.1 Thermomonospora sp.
CGTGGCCGCCATCGTGTGCACCCACGCCCACAACGACCACGTCAACGCGGCCGGTGACGTGGCCGACGCCACCGGCGCCCCGATCATGCTGCACCCCGCCGACAGGGTCCTGTGGGACATGACCCATCCCGACCGCGCCCCCGACCGGGACCTCGCCGACGGGGACCGGCTCACCGTCGCGGGCACGACCCTCGACGTCCTGCACACCCCCGGTCACGCGCCCGGCGCGGCCTGCCTGTACGCCCCCGACCTGGGCACGGTGTTCACCGGCGACACCCTCTTCCAGGGCGGTCCGGGAGCCACCGGCCGTTCCTACTCCGACTTCGGCGCCATCATCGCGTCCATCCGCGACAGGCTGCTGACCCTGCCCGGCGCGACGGTCGTCCGGACCGGCCACGGCGACGACACCACCATCGCCGCCGAGGCCCCCCACCTGGACGAATGGATCACGCGAGGGCACTGACGCCCGGAATGCCCCTATGCTCCCTGCATGACGACGGGTGAGGTGCTCGGCCGCAGGGCGGTCAACCGGGCCACGCTGGCACGGCAGTTCCTGCTGGAGCGTTCCACGCTGCCGGTGGCCGAGGTGGTCGAGCGGCTCGCCGGGCTCCAGGCCCAGACACCGCACTCCTGGTACGTCGGGCTGTGGAACCGGATCGCGCATTTCCAGGCAGAGCAGGCGGCCGACCTGCTCACCGGGCGCGCGGCCGTGCGGATGGCGCTGATGCGTTCCACCATCCACTTCGTGACCGCCGAGGACGCGCTGTGGATGCGGCCCCTCGTCCAGATCGTCACCGACCGCAGCACCCACACGGCCTTCGGGAAGCACCTGGTGGGCCTGGACCGCGGCGAGGTGGCCGTCGCAGGCCGGGCGCTGGTCGACAAGGAGCCGCTGACGCCGTCCCGGCTCGGGGCGCTGCTGGCCGAGCACGGACGGGCCGCCGGATGGGGCGACCGCGACCCGGCGGCCCTGGCGCAGGCCGTCCGCGCGTGGGTGCCGCTGGTGCAGGTGCCGCCGCGCGGCGTGTGGGGGAGGAGCGGGCCGATCGCCCACACCAGTGCCGAGGCGTGGCTGGGCCGCCCCCTGGAGGACGACCCCCCGAGGGAACGGCTGGTGCTGCGGTACCTCGCCGCGTTCGGGCCCGCCACGGTGAAGGACGTGCAGACCTGGTCGGGCCTGACGCGCCTGCGCGAGGTCGTCGACCGGCTGCGGGACCGGCTGGTCGTCCTCCGCGACGAGGAGGGCCGGGAACTGTTCGACCTGCCCGACGCGCCCCGCCCCGGCCCGGACGTCCCGGCGCCGGTCCGGTTCATGTACGACTTCGACAACCTGTTCCTGTCCCACGCCGACCGGACCCGGGTCCTCACCCCCGCGTACCAGGAGCAGACGTGGCCCCGGAACGTCGCGCCGAGCCTGCTGCTGGTCGACGGGTTCGCCGACGGCAGCTGGAAGATCGCGCGGTCCGGTGACACGGCGACCCTGCACGTCAAGCCGTTCCGGCCGCTGACGGCCGCCGAGCGCGCCGAGGTGACCGAGGAGGGGGCCCGGCTGCTGGAGTTCGCCGAGCCCACGGCCGGGGTGAAGGACGTCCGCCTGATGCCCCACGACACCTCCGAGATGCCCTGGGCGGCCGCCGCCGGACGGTAGCGCCGTGACCGCCGCGTTTGCGATGTCCGTTTCGCGGTAGTTGGGGAAGGTGCTGATACTGAGGCCGCCGGGGGTCTATCCCCCGCAAGGGGACACCGTTCTGCTGGCGGACGCGCTGCGCGAGGCCGGCGTACCTCCGGGAGCCCGCGTACTGGACGTCTGCACCGGGACGGGAGTCGTGGCCCTGGCCGCCGCGCTCGGCGGCGCGCGGAGCGTGACGGCCACCGACATCTCCGCGCGCGCGGTGCTGGCGGCCAGGCTCAACGCCCGGCTGCGGGGCCACTCCGTCCGCGTGCTGCGCGGCGATCTCGTCGGCCCCGTCGCCGGGGAGGAGTTCGACGTCATCACCGCCAACCCGCCGTACGTGCCGTGCC
>DATADI010000068.1:0-3927 GCA_036258615.1 Thermomonospora sp.
CGGGCTGGCGGCGGCCCGCGCGGACGACTCGCCCGAGGCGGCGCGCTGGCCCGACCCCGACGACCGGTTCCCCCAGCCCGCCGTTCCCGGGCACGCCCCCCGCGCGCACTGCCGGTGCACCGGGGCCGCCGGAGACCCCGAGCTGTTCTCCTTCCGGTACCGGGACCGCGTGGACGTCGCCAGTACGGGCGAACTGCGCTGCGCGGTCCGTACCTCCTCGGTGTGGCTGCCCGGTCCCGACGTCCAGCCCGACGCGTGGGCGCCCGCGCCCGACGGCTCCCAGGGGCGCTGGCGGCTCGCGCGGCGCGCGGTGCTGGAGGCGTGGGGCGCGGGAGGACGCGGCGTCCGCGCCGTGCTCACGTCCGCCGAACTCGCCGCCTTCCTCGCCACGCTGCTCGCCGAGGCCGAACGCCAGGCGGGGCCGTGCCCTCGTCCCGAGGCGTTCCGTGCCAACCGTCCGCGTCCGTGGAGCGTCTACACAGACTGAACGCAGGACGAACACCCGGTCCGCGCACGATGACCGTAATGTGGTGGATGGGCCGCGCGGCCGGTGATCCGGGCCATAATTGAGCGTCGTCTGACCGGGGGCGCGCGCGGGAGGAAGAGCCCATGACGTTTCGGCGGGAGAGGCTGACCGCGGCGATCAGGCGCAGCGGCCTGTACGGAGCGGTGCGCGAGTCCATGTACCGCATGTACGAACGCCGCGTCGAGGCGTCGCTCCCCACCGACAACGTC
Organism: Thermomonospora sp.; assembly: GCA_036258615.1. Classification (GTDB taxonomy): domain Bacteria; phylum Actinomycetota; class Actinomycetes; order Streptosporangiales; family Streptosporangiaceae; genus Thermomonospora. The sequence goes on from DATADI010000068.1 coordinate 736, forward strand.
CCGAGGCACGTCGGGGTCATCCTCGACGGCAACCGGCGCTGGGCCCGCGCCATGGGGCTCGCCGACGTCAACACCGGGCACCAGCGCGGCGCCGACAAGATCAGCGAGCTGCTGCACTGGTGCACCGAGGCCGGGGTCGAGCTGGTCACGCTGTGGATGCTGTCCACCGACAACCTCAACCGGCCCGCCCGCGAGCTGGACCCGCTGCTGGACATCATCGAGAACACCGTCTCCAAGCTCGCCCGCGACGGCTGGCACGTGAAGGCCGTCGGCGCCATGGACCTGCTGCCCGACTCGACCGCCCGCGTCCTCAAACACGCCGAGGAGACCACATCCGACCGCCCTGGGCTGATTGTGAACGTCGCCGTTGGGTATGGAGGTAGGCGTGAGATCGCTGATGCGGTGCGCTCACTGCTCCTGGAGCAGGCGGGTAAGGGCACCAGCATCGAGGAACTCGCCGAGGTCCTCGACGTCGAGCACATCGCCGAGCATCTCTACACGCGCGGTCAGCCCGACCCCGACCTGGTCATCCGTACCTCGGGAGAGCAACGCCTGTCCGGCTTCATGCTCTGGCAGAGCGCCCACTCGGAGTTCCACTTCTGCGAGGTCCACTGGCCGGACTTCCGCAAGGTCGACTTCCTGCGGGCGCTCCGCTCCTACGCCGCGCGGCACCGGCGCTTCGGTTCCTGACTCGTGGCCCGGCGGGGCGCCCTTCCCGCCGCGGACTCCGCGGGCCGCCTGGCCGGGCCGGGGCGCTCCGTCGATCCGGAGGGCCCCCTCCGGACCACACGAATGGGCGTCCGCGCACGGGGCCGTGACCCGGCCGCGGGGCCCGAAGGAGAGCGAGTGGCCACTTCCTCCGCGCGCCGCGACGACCGGCAGCAGCAGCGGCGCACCTACGTCCTCGACACCAGTGTCCTGCTCGCCGACCCGGGGGCGATGACCCGGTTCGCCGAGCACGAGGTCGTCCTCCCCATCGTCGTCATCACCGAGCTGGAGGCCAAGCGGCACCACCCCGAGCTGGGCTACTTCGCCCGTCAGGCGCTGCGCCTGCTGGACGACCTGCGGCTGGAGCACGGCCGCCTGGACGAGGCCATCCCGCTCGGCGAGCAGGGCGGCTCGCTGCGCGTGGAGCTGAACCACGCCGACCCGGGGATCCTGCCGGACGGGTTCCGCCTCGGCGACAACGACACCCGCATCCTGTCGGTGGCCGGCTGGCTGGCGCACGAGGGCCGGGACGTGGTGCTGGTCTCCAAGGACCTGCCGCTGCGGGTGAAGGCGTCCGCGGTGGGCCTGGCCGCCGAGGAGTACCGCGCCGAGATGGTGATCGAGTCCGGCTGGACCGGGATGCGGGAGCTGGAGGTGGCCGCCGCCGACCTGGAGGCGCTGTACGACACGGGGGTGCTCGACCTGGCGGCGGCCCGTGAGCTGCCCTGCCACACGGGCCTGCGGCTGCTGTCGGAGCGCGGCTCGGCGCTCGGCCGGGTCATGCCCGACAAGTCCGTGCGGCTGGTGCGCGGCGACCGTGAGGCGTTCGGCCTGCGCGGCCGGTCCGCCGAGCAGCGCGTCGCGCTGGACCTGCTGATGGACGAGGACGTCGGCATCGTCTCGCTGGGCGGCCGGGCGGGCACCGGCAAGTCGGCGCTGGCGCTGTGCGCCGGGCTGGAGGCGGTGCTGGAGCGCCGCAGGCACCGCAAGGTCGTGGTGTTCCGGCCGCTGTACGCGGTCGGCGGCCAGGAGCTGGGCTACCTGCCGGGGTCGGAGAACGACAAGATGACCCCCTGGGCGCAGGCGGTCTACGACACCCTCTCGGCGGTGACCACCCCCGAGGTCATCGAGGAGGTGTTGGACCGTGACATGCTCGAGGTCCTCCCGCTGACCCACATCCGGGGCCGTTCGCTGCACGACGCGTTCGTCATCGTGGACGAGGCGCAGTCGCTCGAACGCGGGGTGCTGCTGACGGTGCTGTCGCGGATCGGGGCGGGTTCCCGGGTGGTCCTCACCCACGACGTCGCCCAGCGCGACAACCTCCGGGTGGGCCGTCACGACGGCGTCGCGGCCGTGGTGGAGAAGCTCAAGGGCCATCCGCTGTTCGCGCACGTGACGCTGACCCGTTCGGAACGGTCCCCGATCGCCGCGCTGGTGACCGACATGCTGGGGGACATCGGAGCCTGAGGTCCGCCTCCGCCCGCGACCGGCGCCGGGACCGGTCGCGGGACACACCCCGGTGTTTCACAAGGGCACGAGCGGCGACCGTGCGTGCCTGTGTCGGGTCGGACCGTCATAAAGTGATGAAGGTCACACAACTTCCGGCAAACCACCGGAATCCCAGGTCTCCACGCGGTTTCGTCATGGTTCCCCCCGGGTTGACACATGCCGTACACGGCCGACCTGTCCCGTTCTGGTTGCGAAGCACCCCCTGACCTCGGGCATTGTGTGCAGCCGTAAGCACCTCCGAGCGGTGCGGACCGCGGCGACCCCTCCCTGTGGCCGCCGGTCCGGTCACCGCTCAGGGCCCCGGCCGCCGCCCGTCGGCGGGTCCGGCGGCCGGGAGGTGGACGCCTTCGCACGCGTGCCCATGCGCGTGCGACCGTCGGAAGGGCCGCCTTGTACGGAGACCTACCGGGGTCCCCTGAACGAGACGACCACCGCGAAGGACGGCACCCGGCCGGCTCCCCCGAGGACGTCAGGGTCGCCGGAGCCTCCTCCGCGCCGGGCCACGCCATGTCCCAGGCCGCCCAGGGCGAGGGCATGGTCCCCCCGCCGTACGGCACCGCCGCGCCGGACACCATCGACGCCCGCGACAGGACGCACCGCGGTTTCGCGAGCCGCCTGCCCGTGCGCGTCGCCGCGGTCGCGGGTGCGGCGGTGGTGCTGGTGGGCGCCGGGGCCGTGGCCGCGTTCGCGATGAGCGGCGGCGAGGGCACCACCACCGTCCGGTCCTCCCCGCTGGCCGACGCGCCGAAGCCCCCCGACCCCAGCGTCCTGGCCGAGCAGCGCAGGCGGCTCACCCTCGACCAGGCCGGGCGCGCGGCGCGCAGGGACGCGGGCAGGCCGCTCGAACTGGAGGCCAAGGGCCGCACCCCGACCCCCACCCCGTCGGGCGGCACCGGCGGCGGAGGCTACGCGGGCAACCCGGTCCCGGCCGGGCAGGCCCAGCGGATCGCCCGCGCGATGCTGCCGAGCTTCGGC
>DATADI010000069.1:0-4204 GCA_036258615.1 Thermomonospora sp.
GCTGGACACCCTCCAGGCACTCGTCAGCGAGGAGATGGCCGGCGCCTACGAGCTGCGCGCCCCCCTGGAGGTCTCCATGGGCACCGGCCGCACCTGGCAGGACGCCGGCCGGGCGGCGGGGGAGGGGCCGCACGTCCAGGGCCGGACGGGGGCGGCGGTGCCGAGCGTGACGCCCGCCGAGCGGCGTGAGCCCGCGCCGGGGGCGACCCGGTCGCCGAGCGCGACGCCGACGCCGACGATCGGGACGGCCTCGGCGGTGGCGCGGCAGGTGCGCGCCGACGAGCTGGGCCAGATCCCGGTGATCATGTACCACCGGATCGTCGCCGACGACTCGGCCTCGCTCGACCGGACCCCCGCGCAGCTGCGCGAGGAGCTGACCCGGCTGGCGCAGGACGGGTACGTGCCGATCACCGCGGCCGAGTTCGCCCGCGGGTGGATCGACGTGCCCGCCGGGCGGCACCCGGTCGTCCTGACCTTCGACGACGGGACGCCGGGGCACTTCGCGCTGGACGAGCGGGGCGTGCCCAGGCCGGACACCGCGGTCGGGATCCTGCTGGACGTGGCGCGGCGGCACCCCGGGTTCCGGCCGGTGGCGACCTTCTACGTCAACGACGACCCGTTCCAGCTCGGCGACCGGGCGGCCGAGGGGCTGCGGTGGCTGCTGCGGCACGGGTTCGAGATCGGCAACCACACGTTCTCCCACGTGGACCTGTCCACCCTGGACAAGGCGGGCGTGCAGCGGGAGATCGCCCGGGACGAGGCCAACATCGTGCGGCTCACCGGGACGCACACCACGACGCTGGCGTACCCGTTCGGCGCCGTGCCCCGCCGCTCCTCGTGGGCCCGGTCGAAGGCGGGTGAGTACTCCTTCCGGGGGATCTTCCTGGCGGGCTGGCGGCCGTCGGTGTCGCCGTTCCACCGGGATTTCGACCCGGAATCGATCATGCGGATCCGCTCGGAGGGTAAAATCAAGGAGAACGACTGCCAACGTTTCTGCTCGCAGGCGTGGCTGGAGTGGCTCCGCGAGCACCCCGAGGAGCGGTACGTCTCCGACGGAGACCCCGGCACGGTGGCCTTCCCGGACACCGAGGGGGAGTACCTGGCCGTCCGTTACCACGGTTACGGCCGGGCCTACTAGACTCGGCGGAAAGAGCACGGCGCCTCCGGACGCGGGCCCCCGGTCCGCACCGATTGACCCCGGCCGCCGTGTCCCATATGCTGATCGCTGCGCTGTGGGCCTGCGCGTGCTTCGGACGGAGCAGGCTCGCGCTCGGACAGGTCGACATCGGTCGTCGGGCGGATCTCCGCCGTCTCCGGTTTTGGCAGGGACGAAAAGGGCCCTCTGCGCTGCATAGACAACGATTCATGTCCGTACCCGGAGCCAGCCCACACATGACGAGCAGCACCGACACCTCGACCACCACTCCTCAGGTAGCGGTCAACGACATTGGCTCGGCGGAGGAGTTCCTCGCCGCGATCGATGAGACGATCAAGTACTTCAACGACGGCGACATTGTCGAGGGCACTGTCGTCAAGGTCGACCGAGACGAGGTCTTGCTCGACATCGGTTACAAGACCGAGGGCGTCATCCCGTCCCGCGAGCTTTCGATCAAGCACGACGTCGACCCCAACGAGGTCGTCAAGGTCGGCGACCACGTCGAGGCCCTTGTCCTGCAGAAGGAGGACAAGGAGGGCCGGCTGATCCTGTCCAAGAAGCGCGCGCAGTACGAGCGCGCCTGGGGCACGATCGAGAAGATCAAGGACGAGGACGGCATCGTCACCGGGACGGTCATCGAGGTCGTCAAGGGCGGTCTCATCCTCGACATCGGCCTGCGCGGCTTCCTGCCCGCCTCGCTGGTGGAGATGCGCCGGGTCCGCGACCTGCAGCCGTACGTCGGCCGGGAGCTCGAGGCCAAGATCATCGAGCTGGACAAGAACCGCAACAACGTGGTCCTGTCCCGCCGCGCCTGGCTCGAGCAGACCCAGAGCGAGGTCCGCCAGACCTTCCTCAACACCCTCCAGAAGGGCCAGGTCCGCAAGGGCGTGGTCTCCTCCATCGTCAACTTCGGCGCGTTCGTCGACCTCGGCGGCGTGGACGGCCTGGTGCACGTCTCCGAGCTGTCCTGGAAGCACATCGACCACCCGTCCGAGGTGGTCGAGGTGGGCCAGGAGGTCACCGTCGAGGTCCTCGACGTGGACATGGAGCGCGAGCGGGTCTCCCTGTCGCTCAAGGCGACGCAGGAGGACCCCTGGCAGCAGTTCGCCCGCACCCACCAGATCGGCCAGGTCGTGCCGGGCCGCGTCACCAAGCTGGTGCCGTTCGGCGCGTTCGTGCGGGTCGAGGAGGGCATCGAGGGCCTGGTCCACATCTCCGAGCTGGCCGAGCGCCACGTGGAGATCCCCGAGCAGGTCGTCCAGGTCGGCGACGAGATCTTCGTGAAGATCATCGACATCGACCTCGACCGGCGCCGGATCAGCCTCTCCCTCAAGCAGGCCAACGAGAGCGCGGCCGGCATCGAGGAGGAGGACTTCGACCCGACGCTGTACGGCATGCCCGCCGAGTACGACGAGCAGGGGAACTACAAGTACCCCGAGGGCTTCGACTCCGACACCGGCGAGTGGCTGCCCGGGTTCGACGAGCAGCGGGAGACCTGGGAGCGGCAGTACGCCGAGGCCCGTCAGCGGTTCGAGGCGCACCGCAAGCAGATCGAGGAGGCCCGCCGGGCCGAGGCGGAGGCCGCGGGCGGCCAGGCCGGCGGCGACACCTCCTACTCCGGCGGCGGCGAGGCCGAGTCCGGCGGGGCCCTGGCCTCCGACGAGGCCCTGGCGGCGCTGCGCGAGAAGCTGTCGGGCGGTCAGTGACCGGCGCGGCCGGTCGGCCCTGACCGGCCGCCGATGACATAATGGCCACGGCCGGATGACGGCCCCCTCCGGGGGTCCGCCCTCCGGCCGTGGTCGTTTTTTCGCGACTCCCCCTCATCCCTCCCCGCAGTCAGAGAGCGACACAAGGTGACCACCACCCACCCGGAGACCAGGCCCGGGGACCAGCCCTCGATCGTCCCGCAGGGCCCGGCGCGGCTGGCGCTGATCGCCACCACGATCGCGGTGCTCGCCCAGACCCTGCGTTTCGCGGCCCCCCAGTTCGACCATCTCGCCGAGTCGGCGGGCAACGCGGCCGCGGCGGCCGTGGTGCTGCTGGTGTTCCTGGCCGGGTTCGCCGCCCCGCTGATCCGCTCGGCGGCCGGCCCGAACGGGCTGCTGCTGACCGGGGCGGGCGGGCTGCTGGTCGTGCGGCTGCTCGCCCAGGCGCTGTCGCCGCAGCTGTGGCTGGCCCTGCTCGGCACCGCCGTCGGCATGGTCGCCGCGGTGGCGCTGTACGAGGCGGCGCGCGGCCTGTCGGGGGTCGGGTTCGCCACCGCGACGGTCGCCGGGCTCGGCGCCGACACCGCGCTGCGGATGATGTTCGGCACCTGGGACCCGGTGTGGCGGTCCGGCCTCGCCGAGTGGGCGGTGTGCCTGCTGCTGGTCGGGCTGGCCGCCGCGGCGCTGGCCCGCGAGGTGTCCTCCGGGCCGGTCGCGGCCCCGGGGATCTCCTGGCGGGACGCCCTCGGCGCGGCGGCGTTCGGACCGTTCCTGGCGCTGCAGATCCTGGTGCTGTCCAGCCCGGCGTTCGTGGCGTCCTCCAGCTGGCAGTCGCTGACGGTGGCGCACGTGGTGGTGGCCACCGGGCAGGGTCTGGCGCTGGCGTTCCTGGCGTCCGGGCTGGCGGTGCGGGCGGTGCCCGGCGGGGTGTGCGTGCTCGGCGGGACGGTGCTCGGCGTCGGGGCGGGCGCGGTCGCCGGGGCGTACGCGGTGTCCGGGCTGGTGGTCATCGGCGTGGTGATCGTGTGCCAGGTGCTGTCGGCCTGGCTGCTGGCGGTGGCCTGCCGGGCCCCGCTGCGGCGCGCCGGGCAGGGCGGGCCGGTCTGGCGGATCGACGTCGGCGCGGCGCTGGGCGGCCTGCTGGTCGCCGTGGTGCTGCTGCCGTACCAGCTCAGCTCGCTGGGGGCGCTGCCGTTCCCCAACAACGTGCTGCCGGGCGTGGCCGGGATCCTGCTCGGCGGGCTGGCGGCCATCGCGGCGGCACGTTGTTGGGGAACGGCAGCGCCCCCAGCGAGCTGAGCTGGTACGGCAGCAGCACCACGGCGACCAGCAGGCCGCCCAG
>DATADI010000070.1:0-8358 GCA_036258615.1 Thermomonospora sp.
CACCTCCTGCAGGCACACCACGTCGGCGGCGCAGCCGCGGATCACGCGGGTCAGCGCGGCGACGTCGTCGCGCATGGAGCGGATGTTGTAGCTGAGGACCCGCAGCTCGGGCACGGCGGGCCCGCTCAGCGCGACCGGGCCAGGTCGGCGGCGCCGACGATGCCCGCGTCCGGCCCGAGTTCGGCGATGCGGATGTCGGGCAGCCTGCGGTGGCCGCGTCCGGTCACCGCCGCCTCGAACGCGTCGCGGACCGGCTCCAGCAGCAGGTCGCCCGCCTCCGACAGGCCGCCGCCGATGATGAACGCGCCGGGGTCGAGGATCGCGGCGAGGTCGGCCAGGCCCTGCCCGGCCCAGCCCGCCACGGTGCGGAAGCACTCCAGCGCCGCGTTGTCGCCCTCGCGGGCCGCCTGGGTGATCTCCGGGCCGGAGATGCCCTCCGGGGACCCCTCCCCCAGCTCCAGCAGCCGCCCGGCCATCGCGGGCGCCACCCGGGCCAGCTCGCGGGCCTCGTGCACCAGGGCGTTGCCGCTGGCGTACTGCTCCCAGCAGCCGCGGTTGCCGCAGCCGCAGCGGCGGCCGTCGGGCACCATCCGGAAGTGGCCGATCTCGCCGCCGAGGCCGAACCGCCCCCGGTACAGGCGCCCGTCGACGATGATCCCGCCGCCGATGCCGGTGCCCAGGGCGACCAGGACCAGGAACCGCTCGCCCCGCCCGGCGCCGAACCGGAACTCCCCCCAGGCGGTGGCGTTGGCGTCGTTCTCCACCACGACCGGCAGCCCGGCCAGGCCCTCGACCTTCTCCTTGATGGGCTCCTCGCGCCAGGCCAGGTTGGGGGCGAACAGCACGGTCGAGCGGGCCTCGTCGACGAACCCGGCGGCGCCGAGCCCGACCGCCTCGACGTCCTCGAACTTGCCCTTGAGCAGGTCCACGACCTCGGCGATGACCTCGGCGGTCTGGATCGGGTCGGTGGACGGGGTGGGCCTGCGCACCTTCTCCAGGATCCGTCCACGGTCGTCGACCACACCCGCCGCGACCTTGGTGCCACCCACATCCACGCCGATGGTCAGCGCCATGAACGTCTCCTCCTCACCGGGCCCCGCCGCTCGCCGGCCGTCGACGGGATCCCCGTCGGAGCCTTCCCTCCGCGCGGTGCCGGTACGCGGGCGCGGGGGCCGTCCGTCGTCGGCGGGACACCGTATCGTCCGATGCCGGTAACGACGGTATCGCTCAGCGTTCGACGTGTCGCTTGAGACCCTTCAGCGCGGAGTCGATGATCATCTTCTCGCCCTTGCGCTTGACCAGCCCGATCATCGGCACCCGCACGTCCACCGCCAGCTCGTAGACCACCTCGGTGACGCCGTCGCCGATCTCGGTGAGCCGGTAGGACCCGTGCAGCGCGGTGACCACCGTGCCCTTGTCGACCAGCTCCCAGCGGACCCCGGAGTCGTCGGGGTCCCACTGGTAGGCCAGCCCGTAGGTGTCCTTGATGGGACCGGCGTCGATCGTCAGCCGGGCGCGGGCGGGCCGGCCGTCCGGGCCGGTCTCCTGCACCTCCACCTCGCGGATCCCCCCCGCCCAGGCCGGGTAGGACTCCAGATCGGCGATCACCGCCATGATCTCGGACTTGCCCGCCTTGACGGTGATGGAAGAACTCGCGCGGTCCGCCATCGGACACCTTCCCTTCGGTCCGCCCGGGGGCCCGGCGCCGGGCCGCCCGCGCCCAGTATCGTCACAGGTCCAGCACGTACGGCACGCCGCTGGCGCGGAAGTGCCCCACGTTGACGCATTCGGTACGGCCGATCCGCGTGCGCTTTGCCAGCGGCTGGTGGACGTGGCCGAACAGCACGTACCGGGGCTGCGTCGCGCGGATCGCCTCCAGCACCGCCTCGCTGCCGCGCTCGAACCGGCGGGCGACGGTGTCGTACAGCAGTTCGGGGACGGCGGGAGGGATGTGGCAGCACAGCACGTCCACCGCGCCCACGGCCGCGACCTTCGCGGCGTACGCCTCGTCGTCGATCTCGTTCGGGGTGCGGTAGACGGTGCGCAGGCCGCCGCCGACGAACCCGAACCGCAGCCCGCCGATCTCGGCGACCTGCCCGTCGAGGACCCGGTGGCCGTCGCGCACGTAGTCGCCCCACATCTGCGGGATGTCGACGTTGCCGTAGGTCAGGTACGCGGGTGCGGGCATGGCGGCGAACAGGTCGGCGTACTGGCGGCGCACGGCGCGCTCGATGTGCGGCCACGCGCCGCCCTCCAGCGAGTCCCACATGCGCTTGGAGAACTCCCGGGCCTCCTCGAACCGCTTGCCGGTGCGCAGCGCGATGAAGTGGTCGGCGTTCTCCTGCCCGAACAGGTCGGCGAAGATCCCCTGCCCGTGGTCGGAGTAGTCGATGAACAGGATCAGGTCGCCCAGGCACAGGAACGCGTCGGCACCGTCACCGGCCCGCTTGAGCGCCTCCACGTTGCCGTGGACGTCGCTCACCACATGGATCCGCATGACCCGACAATAAGGCCCTTTTCACCCGCCCAGCGGGAGGGGTCGCGCCGCCCGGCCGCCGGTTCAGTCACCGATGGCGGCGGAGACCAGCGTGCGCCACTCGCGGACCAGGACGGCGTCCACCGGGACGTCCCAGGAGCCGTCGGGCCGGACCGCGCTGCCGACGTGGAACGCTCCGATCCCGGCCGCGGCCAGCAGCGCCACGTGCTTGCGGCGCAGCCCGCCGCCCGCCATGATCATCCGCGCCGAGCCGGGGCTGCCGGCCGCCCGGCGGACCAGCACGTCCACCCCGGCGTCCACGCCCCGGGCCGAGCCCGCGGTGAGCACCGTGTCCAGGGTGCCGCCCAGCTCGCAGACCGTCCGCCAGACCTGGGCCGCGTCGGCGGCGTGGTCGATCGCGCGGTGGAACGTCCACGGCAGCGGGGCGGCGACGGCGGCGAGCTTGCCGGTGGCGGCCAGGTCGACATGGCCGTGCGCGTCCAGGAACCCGAACACGAACCCGTCGGCGCCCGCCTCCTTGAGGTCCTCGGCGGCCCGGCGCAGCCGGTCCAGCTCCGGCGGGGTGGTGCGGAACCCGGCGTTGGCCCGCAGCATCACCCGCAGCGGCAGCGCGGTGGCCCGCCGGATCCGGGCGACGGCCTCCGGGTCGGGGGTGAGCCCGTCGGCGGCCATGTCGGCGACGACCTCGATCCGGTCGGCACCGCCCTCCTCGGCCGCGCGCGCGTCGTCGGCGTCGAGTGCGATCACTTCGAGCAGCGCCATGACGACTCCTCCTCCACCCGTCAGCGTGTGCCGTCAAGCCTAGGGGAGACAGTGGCGGATCACCTTGCACTGACGGATGCTTTGCCGACCGGTCCGGCCGCATACCCTGGGGTCAAGGGAATGTGACGGGATTGTGAACGGCTTGTCCCGCCTGGACCTACCCACGAGTAGGGGAAGGCGGTAGCGTCCAGTCAGGTCGTTTGCCGTGCTCAATGGAGGAGTGACCGTGCGCGAGTTCAGCGTCCCCGCCATGGTGGAGGTACCGGAGTCCACCACCCTGACCGACGCGCCGTTCTCCCGTGCCGAGACCGATCCGGGCCGGATCGTGCTGCGCCGGAGGTCCGGGAACGCGTGGAGCGCGGTCACCGCGCGCGAGTTCGCCGACGAGGTGGCGGCCGTGGCCCGCGGCCTCATCGCGGCGGGCGTCGAGCCGGGCGACCGGGTCGCCCTGATGTCGCGCACCCGCTACGAGTGGACGCTGCTGGACTACGCGATCTGGGCGGCGGGGGCGGTGACCGTCCCGGTGTACGAGACGTCCTCGGCCGAGCAGCTCCGGTGGATCGTGTCCGACTCCGGCGCCACGGCGCTGTTCGCCGAGACCGACGCCCACCTGGCGACGCTGGCCGAGGTCCGCGACGACCTGCCCGGGCTGGCCCACGTGTGGGGCATCGAGGGCGGCGCGGTCGCCGAGCTGACCGAGCTGGGCGCCGAGGTCTCCGACGCCACGCTCAAGGAGCGCCGCACCTCCCGCACCGGCTCCGACGTGGCCACCCTGATCTACACCTCCGGCACCACGGGCCGTCCCAAGGGCTGTGAGCTGACCCACGCCAACTTCGTCGCCACCGCTCGCAACGGCATCCAGGGCGCGCTCGCCGAGGTCACCATCGACGGCGCCTCGACGCTGCTGTTCCTGCCGCTGGCCCACGTGTTCGCCCGGCTGATCCAGGTCGGCTGTATCGAGGGCGGCGTGGTGATGGGCCACAGCGACGTGCCCAGCCTGCTGCCCGACCTGGCGACGTTCCGCCCGACGTTCCTGCTGGCCGTGCCGCGCGTGTTCGAGAAGGTCTACAACGGCGCCGAGCAGAAGGCCGTCGCGGGCGGCAAGGGGAAGATCTTCCACGCCGCCGCCGACACCGCCATCGCCTACAGCCGGGCCCTGGACGCGCCCGGCGGCCCGAAGCTGGGCCTGAAGATCAAGCACCGGGTGTTCGACCGGCTGGTGTACGGCAAGCTCCGGGAGGCCGTCGGCGGCCGGGTGCAGTACGCGGTGTCCGGCGGCGCGGCGCTCGGCGAGCGGCTCGGCCACTTCTTCCGCGGCGTCGGCATCGTGATCCTGGAGGGCTACGGCCTGACCGAGACGACCGCGCCCGCCACCGTCAACCGGCCGGGCGCGCTGAAGGTCGGCACCGTCGGCCAGCCGCTGCCCGGCGTCGCCGTGCGGATCGCCGACGACGGCGAGGTCCTGGTCAAGGGCGTCAACGTGCTGCGCGGCTACTGGGGCAACGAGACCGCCACCAAGGAGGCGCTGGAGGACGGCTGGTTCCACACCGGCGACCTCGGCTCGCTGGACTCCGACGGCTATCTGAAGATCACCGGCCGCAAGAAGGAGATCCTGGTGACCGCGGGCGGCAAGAACGTCGCCCCGGCCCCGCTGGAGGACCGGCTGCGCGCCCACCCGCTGGTCAGCCAGTGCCTGGTGGTGGGCGACGGGCGCAAGTTCATCAGCGCCCTGATCACCCTGGACGAGGAGGCCGTCGGCCCCTGGGCGCAGGCCAACGGCAAGTCCGGCGACCTCAGCGTCGCCGCGCTGCGCGACGACCCCGACGTGCGGGCCGCCATCGACGCGGCGGTCGCCGAGGCCAACCGCGCCGTCAGCAAGGCCGAGGCGATCAAGAAGTACCGGATCCTGGACGGCGACTTCACCGAGGCCAGCGGCCACCTGACCCCGTCGCTGAAGGTCAAGCGCAACGTGGTGCTGCGCGACTTCGCCGCCGAGATCGAGGAGATGTACGCCTGAGCGTCAGCCGCCGAGGGCGGCGACGGCCTCGGCGACCGGCACCGGCCCGCCGACCAGTTCGAGGGTGCGGCGCCGGACGCCCGGCGCGTGGAGCAGGGCGGCGATGACGGCGGCGACGTCGTCGCGGGTCACGTCGCCCCGGCCGACCTCCGGCTCGGCGAGGGTGACCCGCCCGGTGCCGGGGTCGTCGGTGAGCCGCCCCGGCCGCAGGATCACCCAGTCCAGGTCACGGGCGCGCAGGTCGTCCTCGGCCTCGCCCTTGGCGCGGACGTAGGCGGCCCACACCTCGTCGGTGCCCGGACGCGGCGGCTGCCCGGCGCCCATGCTGGAGATCTGCACGAACCGGCGGACCCCGGCGCGCTCGGCGGCGTCGGCGAGCAGCACCGACGCGGCCCGGTCCACGGTGTCCTTGCGGGCCACGCCGCTGCCCGGACCGGCCCCGGCGGCGAACACGGCCGCGTCGGCGCCCTCCAGCACCCCGGCGACCTCGTCGGCCGTGGCGCGTTCCAGGTCGAGCACGACCGGCCGCGCGCCCGTCGCGCGGACGTCGTCGGCGTGGTCCGGATTGCGGATGAGGGCGGTCACCCCGTCGCCCCGCGCGGTCAGCGTCCTGGCCAGCCGCAGCGCGATCTTCCCGTGGCCCCCGGCGATCACTACGTCCATACCGCGATCCTACGGACCGGCGGGTGTCAGCCCGTGGGGAGGTCGCGCAGCGCGGCGCGGGCGAAGGCGGTGACGTGCTCGCGCATCGCCCCGGGGTCGTGGGGGTCGCCGTCCAGCTTTCCGAACAGCAGCTCGGCCATCTGCGGCATGGCGTTGGGCCAGGCGGCCAGGCCCATGAGGGTCAGCATGAGGCGGCCCAGCTCCGGGCTGGGCTCGCGGCCGAGGCCGGAGGCCAGGGACTCGACCTTGGCGAAGCAGCGGTCGACGCGCCACTGCGAGTGCGGCAGGTTCTCGTCCCGCTCGTACAGGGACTCCCACATCAGCAGCCGCAGCACGTCGGGGTGCGACCGGTAGAAGTCGAAGAGCTGGCCGACGTACTCGACCGGGTCCTCGCCGGGCTTGGACAGGGCCTCGGCCAGCTCGTTCAGCGCGACCTGCATGACGGCGTCGAAGAGCTTGTCCTTGCTGCCGAAATAGCCGTAGATGCGCTCCTTGTTGACCCCGGCGCGGCGGGCGATGCGGTCGACCCGGGCCCCGGCGATGCCGTGCGCGGCGAACTCCTCGCGCGCGGCCCGCAGCAGGGCGTCCCGGGTGGTGCTGGCGGCGTCCTTCGGCATGACGCCCATCATAGGGCAGGGATCACACCAACCGGTTGGTTGACATCCAACCGGTTGGTTGGCTAGCGTCGGCGACCATGACAGCCCTCCTCTCCCCCGTCCCCGCCACGGCCGCTCCCCCGGCGACGGCGCCGTTCGCCCGCACCGCCGCGGTCCTGGCGGTCACCGCGCTGCTGGCGACCGGCCAGCTCTACGGGGTGATCCCGCTGTTCGCCGCGATGGAGGACGACTGGGGCGCCGGGCCGACCGCGCTGACGTGGACGGTGAGCGTCTTCGGGTTCGGGTACGTGGCGGGGTTCCTGCTCTTCGGCCCGCTGTCGGACCGGCTCGGGCGGCGGCACGTCGTCGTCGGGGGCGTGGCGGCCACGGCGGTGACCACCGCGCTGGTCGCGCTGGCCCCGACGCTGGAGGCCGCGCTGGCGCTGCGGGTGCTGCAGGGCGTGACGATCGGCGCGTTCCCGCCGGTGGCCATGGCCTACGTCGGCGAACGCGTCGAGCCGCACCGGCGGCTGGTCACGCTGACCGCGATGACCACCGGTTTCCTGTCCTCGGCGGTGCTCGGGCAGCTGGCGGCGCAGGGCCTGGCCGCGACGCTGGGCTGGCGGGCGTTCTTCCTGTCCGGCGCGGCGGCGTTCGCGCTGGCCGCGGTGGCGCTGCACCGGGTGATGCTCCCGGACCTGCCTTCGGCCCGGCGGTCCCCGCTGGACGCCTACCGGGCGATGCCCGCCCTGCTGCGCTCCCCCCGGCTGCGGACCCTGTACCTGGCGACGCCCACGCTGCTCGGCTCGTTCGTCGCGGTGTTCACCGGCCTCCAGCTCACCGGCGTGACCGGGCTGCTCGGGCTGCGGGCCAGCGCCCTGCCGGTGATCCTGGCCGTCCCGTTCCTGACCCCCCGGCTGGCCCGGCTGCCCGGCCCGTACCGGGTCGGCGGCGCGCTGGCGCTGGCGGCCGTCGCGGTCGCGCTGGCGGGCCTGCTCGACCCTGGAACGGTCCTGCTGGCGGTGCTGCTGATGGCCCTCACCGCCGGGGTCGCCATCGCCGCCCCCGGCCTGGTGGACACCATCGGCAGCCGCGCCGGAACGGCACGCGGACCGGCGATCTCGCTGTTCACCGCGATCCTGTTCCTCGGCGCGAGCATCGGCCCCCAGGTCGCCGGAGCCCTCACCCACCACGGCTTCGCCACCCTGGCCTACGTCCTGGCGGGCCTGGTGCTCGGCGGGTGCAGCGACTGGCCCACCAGCAGCCAGGCCATCACCGCCGTCACCGACGGGGTCAGGAAGAACACCGTGCTCACCCGGCTGGCCGACGACCGCTGAAGCATCGTGTTGAGCAGGATGAACGCCGCGATGGAGTTCACCACCACCATCCAGCCCACCGACGCCCCGAACGCCGCCCAGTCCGACACCCGCGGCGTCCCGGCGGCCACGCACACCAGCCCGACCGCCGGGGCGCTGGCCAGGAGCTGCACGGCGGTGCCGGTGCGCACGTCCATGTCCCGTACGAACCGCTTCTGGTAGAGGGTGCCCACGATCAGCCCGGCCAGCCCCACCAGGCACAGCACCACGCCCCATGCCGACAGGCTCAGCCGGTCGGCGACCGCGAGGACCACCCCGGCCGCGCCGATCGCGAAGCCCAGCCACTGCCGTCCCGTGACCGCCTCGCCCAGGAACCGCGCCGCCAGCGCGATGACCACCGGGTTGAGGCCCTGGACGAGGGACACCACGGCGGCCGGGAGGTCCATGCCCAGCGCGCTGTAGAACGCGCCGAACTGCACCGCCTGGATCAACAGCCCCGACACCGCC
>DATADI010000071.1:0-2782 GCA_036258615.1 Thermomonospora sp.
CGGCCCCCGTCCCGGGGGCCGGTGCACCGCTCGCCGCCTCCCGGCGCGGCGGCTACGCTGGTCGGCGTCCGCCCGGACGGGCCGCGCGCCGTCCCGGGCGAGCGGCCACGTGGAGGGGAGACCATGGCCTGGTCGGTTGCGCTCGCCTGCGCCAGCGCGGGACGTCCCGCCGAGGTGTTCCGGCCGGGGCTGCGCGCCGACGCCGCCGCCGCGGCGGCCGTCGCCCGCGGGCTCTATCCCGCCTCCCGGCTGGTGGAGACCGGCGACACGATGCTCGACTTCGCCCTGTGGCCGTACGAGGACGAACTGTTCGTCGGCGCCTACGACCGGGCGCTGCTGGTGTGCGACCGGCGGCTGTTCGGCCTCGACGAGGACGCCCGGCGGATCGCCGACACCGTCGGCACCGCCCTGCCCGGCGGCGAGGGCGGCGTGCTCGTCCTGCACAGCGTCGTGTCCGGCTGCTGGTTCCGCCGCTACGAGCGGGGCGAGCTGGTCCGCGACGTGTTCGTGACCGCCGAGGACGGGGTCGTGGTCGACCAGGGGCGGCGGCTGGAGGCCGAGCAGCCCTACTGGAAGGCGATCGACGAGGGCTGCGAGGACGTCCCGCTGCCGTTCGACCAGGAGGCGTTCGGCCTGCGGCTGGCCCAGGAGTACATGCTCGGCCGGGGCATCGCCGACCGCGGCGACGACGGCTTCCTGCCCCTGGAACTGCCGCTGCGCCGCTTCCGCCTGGCCTGAGCCCCGCTTCCACCGTCTAGGCTCGAAAGCGTTCCCGATCTCGCCTTGGAGGCCAGTCCGTGACCGAAGTCGTGCCCACCATCGGGGTGCTCGCCCTGCAGGGCGACGTGCGCGAGCACGCCCGCGCCCTCACGGCGGCGGGCGCCCGGGTCGAGTCCGTGCGCCGCCCCCAGGAGCTGGAACGGGTGGACGGCCTGGTGATCCCGGGCGGCGAGTCGACCACGATGTGGAAGCTGGCCCGCACGTTCGAGCTGCTGGACCCGCTGCGCAAGCGGATCGAGGCCGGGCTGCCCGCCTACGGCTCCTGCGCCGGCATGATCATGCTGGCCGACCGGATCCGGGACGGGATCGCGGGACAGGAGACGATCGGCGGCCTGGACATGGTGGTGCGCCGCAACGCCTTCGGCCGGCAGGTCGACTCCTTCGAGGCCGACGTGACGATCGACGGCGTGGCCGACCCGGCGACCCCGTTCCGGGCGGTCTTCATCCGCGCCCCCTGGGTGGAGTCCGTCGGCGACGGGGTCGAGATCCTCGGCCGCGTCGCGGGCGGCGAGGCGACCGGTAGGATCGTCGCCGTCCGTCAAGGGCGCCTGATGGCGACCGCGTTCCATCCCGAGCTCACCGGGGACTTCCGCGTGCACCGGTACTTCGCCGATCTGGTGCGTCGGGCGATGGAGGAGGAGTAGACAGATGTCCGGCCATTCCAAATGGGCGACGACGAAGCACAAGAAGGCCGCGCTGGACGCCAAGCGCGGCAAGCTGTTCGCCAAGCTCATCAAGAACATCGAGGTCGCGGCGCGGACCGGCGGCGGCGACCCGGACGCCAACCCGACGCTCTACGACGCGATCTTCAAGGCCAAGAAGAACTCCGTCCCCAACGACAACATCGAGCGGGCCCGCAAGCGCGGCGCCGGCGAGGAGGCGGGCGGCGCCGACTGGCAGACGATCATGTACGAGGGGTACGCCCCCGGCGGCGTGGCCCTGCTGATCGAGTGCCTCACCGACAACCGCAACCGCGCCGCCTCCGAGGTCCGCACCGCGGTGACCCGCAACGGCGGCTCGATGGCCGAGCCCGGCTCGGTGTCGTACCTGTTCAACCGCAAGGGCGTCATCATCGTCCCCAAGAACGGCGTCACCGAGGACGACCTGATGATGGCGGTGCTGGACGCCGGGGCCGAGGAGGTCAACGACCTCGGCGAGAACTTCGAGGTCGTCAGCGAGGCCGGTGACCTGGTCGCGGTCCGCTCCGCCCTGCAGGAGGCGGGCATCGACTACGAGTCCGCCGACGCCAACTGGCTGCCCAGCGTCTCGGTCCCGCTCGACGAGGAGACCGCCAAGAAGGTCTTCCGCCTCATCGAGGCCCTGGAGGACAGCGACGACGTCCAGGAGGTCTTCGCCAACTTCGACGTGTCCGACGAGGTCCTCGCGGCCGTCGAGTAGCCGGGTCCCGACACGCGCACGGGGGATGCGGGAGGGTCTCCGCGTCCCCCGGTAACGTGGGGGCCCGAACACATGAGCGAAAGGTGGGCCGATGCGGGTGCTGGGTGTCGACCCCGGGCTCACCCGCTGCGGCGTCGGCGTGGTGGACGGCGCCCCCGGCACGCCGCTGCGGCTCGTCCACGTGTCGGTGGTGCGGACCAGCCCCGACGACGACATCGCCGCCCGGCTGCTCGGCGTCGAGGCCGGGATCGAGGCCCTGATGGACGAGTACGCCCCCGACGCGGTCGCCGTCGAGCGGGTGTTCGCCCAGCACAACGTGCGCACCGTGATGGGCACCGCCCAGGCCGGGGCGATCGCCCTGGTGGCCGCCGCGCGCCGCGGGCTGCCGGTCGCGCTGCACACCCCCAGCGAGGCCAAGGCCGCCGTCACCGGGAACGGCCGCGCCGACAAGGCGCAGGTCGCCATGATGGTGACCCGGCTGCTGCGGCTGGACGCCGCGCCGCGCCCCGCCGACGCCGCCGACGCGCTCGCGCTGGCGATCACCCACATCTGGCGCGGGGGAGCCCAGGCGCGGATCGACGCCGCGGTCGCCGCGGCGGGAGTC
>DATADI010000072.1:0-9237 GCA_036258615.1 Thermomonospora sp.
CCCCGGCGGCACAGCCGCGCCTTCAGCGAGCCGGGGCATCGGCCTGCTCAAGGAGTACTGCGCCGAACGCGGCCTGCCGTACGAGGAGTGCGGCAAGGTCGTGGTCGCGCGGCATGAGGGCGAGATCCCGGCGCTGCGCGAGATCCGGCGCCGGGCCACCGCGAACGGCGTGCCGGGCCTGCGCTGGCTCGACCCGGCCGGGCTGCGCGAGGTGGAGCCGCACGCCGCCGGGGTCGCGGCGCTGCACTCCCCGCACACCGCGATCGTGGACTTCCCGGCCGTGGCGCGCGCGTTCGCCGCCGACGTGGCCGAGGCGGGCGGCACGGTCCGGCTCGGGTACGAGGTGACCCGCATCCGCACGGCCGGCGGTGAGGTCGTGGTCAACGAGGAGCTGGTGTTCGACCGGCTGGTGGTGTGCGCGGGCCTGCAGTCCGACCGGGTGGCGCGGCTGGCGGGCGACTCCCCCGCCCCGGCGATCGTGCCGTTCCGGGGCGAGTACTACCGGCTGGCCCCCGGGCGCACCGGCCTGGTGCGGGGGCTGATCTATCCGGTGCCCGACCCTCGGTACCCGTTCCTGGGGGTGCACTTCACACGGCGGGTGGACGGCGGGGTGGACGTGGGCCCCAACGCCGTGCTGGCGCTGGCGCGGGAGGGCTACCGCCGCCGTGACGTGCGGCCCGCGGACCTGTGGGAGACGCTGCGCTGGCCGGGGTTCCGCCGCCTGGCGCGCCGCCACTGGCGCACCGGCCTGCGGGAGATGTACGGGTCGGCGTTCCGGCACGCGTTCGCCGCCGAGGCCCGCTCGTTCGTCCCGGACCTGGCGGACGCCGACCTGGTCCCGGCGCCCGCCGGGGTGCGGGCGCAGGCCGTCGATCCGGACGGCTCGCTGGTGGACGACTTCCGCATCGGCCACGTCGGGCCGGTCACCACCGTCCGCAACGCGCCGTCCCCGGCCGCCACGTCGTCACTGGCGATCGCCGAGCACGTGGCCGCCGAGGTCCGGTAGCCCCTCCGGCGGGCCCGGCCCGTCGGCCTGGACCAGCAGTAAGGCGGCGTCGTCGGTCAGCGTGCCGCCGGTGTGCCGCAGCAGGTCCCGTTCCAGGCGTTCGAGGAACAGCGCGGGCGGGGTGTCCTCGTCGGCGCGCAGCAGCGCGGCGGCGCGGCGTTCCAGCGGGTAGAAGTCGCCGTGCGCGTCGCGTGCCTCGTTCACGCCGTCGGTGTAGAACAGCAGCCGGTCGCCGGGCCGGAACGGCAGGGGCTCGGCGGCGCACCAGTCCCCCGCCAGGTCCAGCAGGCCCAGCGGCGGGGCGGGCACCAGCGGGGCGGCGAAGGTGGCGGTGCCGTCGCGCAGCAGCAGCGGCGGCGGATGCCCGCAGTGGACGATCTCGGCGGGACCGCCGCCGGGCGGCAGCCCCACCAGCAGCGCGGTGACGAAGTCCTCCCCGATCGAGGGACGGTCGCGGACCAGCGCGTCCAGCCGTACCGCGACACCGCTGAGGGACGGCTCGTGCCGGGCCAGCTCGCGGAACGCGCCGAGCACGTCGGCGGCCCGGCTCACCGCGTCCAGGCCCTTGCCGCTGACGTCACCGATGATCAGGCGGGTGCCGAACGGGGTGCCGAGCACGTCGTACAGGTCGCCGCCGACCGTGGCGCGGGCGTCGGCGGCCAGGTAGCGGACCTCCGCCCGGACGCCCCCCACCCGCCGCGGCACCGGCCGCAGCAGCGCCCGCTGCACCGTGTCGGCGACCCGGCGCAGGTCGGCCAGCTCCCGTTCCCGGCGGGCGGCCGAGCGGGCGAGGATCCAGGCGGGGGCCGCGGCGGCGACCCCCACGACGGCGAGGGCCATGCCCGCGTAGGGGTCGCTGCTCCAGTGCAGCGCCCCGAGGATCGTTCCCGCTCCCAGCGTGCCCGCACACGACACCACACGTCGCATACAGCCCCCATATTCGCGTTCCAGCCCCCGAAAGACGGACCGCCCCCGCGGAATCGTAGCCAAACGATCACATCGGGTAAGCCGGTTCGACGGATCCCGTTCAACTTCTTGGGGAAGGCGGACGGGTCAGCGGGGAAGGGCTTGGCGTACGGGCGGATCGGCGGCGCTCAGCCGCGGATGCGGGAGTCGTAGCCCCGCCGGGCCTCCCGGTCGAAGTCCAGGAAGATCCGGTCGAGCCCGTACCGGCGGGCCAGCGCCCGCTTCACCGCGTCGGGGACCAGCCCCATGGTGCGGATCTGGGCGCCGAACCGGCGCGGCACGAACACCTGCGGGCGCGGCCGGGCGATCATCTGGACCACCGCGGCGGCGACGTCCTCCGGCTCGCAGTTGCGCTGGCCGCGCGGGCTGCGGGTGCCCGCGATCAGCTCGGTGTTGGTGAACGTGGGCAGCACCGCCCCCACGTGCACGCCCCGGTCGCGGACCTCCAGCCGGGTCGCCTCGGTGAACGCGACGACGGCCGCCTTGCTGGCGTTGTACAGGGCCAGGCCCGGGGTCGGCAGCACCCCGGCGAGCGAGGCGACGTTGACGATCTGGCCCCGGCCGCGCGGCAGCATCCGCTCCAGCGCCAGCTTCGTGCCGGTCATCACGCCGTGGACGTTGATGTCCAGGCAGCGGCGGGCGTCGGCGTCGCTCTCCTCGGTGACCGGGCCGATCGGCATGATGCCCGCGTTGTTGACCAGCACGTCCAGCG
The DNA here is from genome assembly GCA_036258615.1 of Thermomonospora sp. Taxonomy (GTDB): domain Bacteria; phylum Actinomycetota; class Actinomycetes; order Streptosporangiales; family Streptosporangiaceae; genus Thermomonospora. Next base: position 2,685 of record DATADI010000072.1, read on the forward strand.
GGCCGAGGTCGTCCTCCACCCGCCGCAGGAACGCCTCGAACGACGCCCGGTCGGTGACGTCCAGCCGGTACGCGCGCAGCCCGGTCTCCTTGGCGGCGGTCTCGTCGATGTCGCCGACGGCGACGGTGGCCCCCTTGGCGGTCAGCAGCCGGGCGGTGGCCAGCCCGATGCCGCGGGCCCCTCCGGTGATCGCGACGACCCTGCTCATGAGATCCGCTCCAGCCTGACGGGCAGCCCGTCCTTGGGTGAGGGCAGCGAGGTGGTGTCCAGGGGCCACCGGTAGCCGTCCGGGACGCTCCACCGGTAGCGCAGCAGCACCTGGTGCAGCACGGACTTGATCTGGAGCCCGGCGAAGTGCAGGCCGATGCACTTGTGCGCGCCACCGCCGAACGGCTCCCAGGCGTACCGGTGGACCTTGTCCTCCCGGCGGCCCTCGGCGAACCGCTCGGGGTCGAACCGCTCGGGGTCCTTCCAGATCTCCGGCATGTAGTGGTTGGTGAGCAGCGGCACCACCACCGTCGTGCCCTTGGGGATGTGGAAGCCCAGGATGGAGGTGTCCTTGACGACCCGGCGGGGCAGCGCGGGCACCGGGGACAGCAGCCGCAGCGACTCCTTCAGGACCAGGTCCAGCGACTCCAGCCGGTCGAGGTCCTCGAACTCCAGCGCCGGCTTGCCGACGGCCTTGGACTCGGCCCGTACCCGCTCCTGCCACTCGGGGTGCCGGGCCAGGTAGTACGCCATCGTGGTCATGGTGATGGTGGACGTGTCGTGCGCCGCCATCAGCGCGAAGATCATGTGGTTGACCACGTCGTCGTCGGTGAAGCGGTGGCCGTCGTCGGTCTCGGCCTGGCACAGCGCCGCGAACAGGTCGTCGCCGCCGTTCCGCCGCTTGGCGGGCAGGTGGACGCGGAAGAACTCCTCCAGCACCCGCCGCGCCCGCAGGCCCTTGTGCCAGCGCAGCCCCGGCACCGGGAAGCGGACGTAGGCGGTGCCCGCGCGGACGGCGTCGATGAACGCCCCGTTGATCCGGTCGGCCTCGGACCGGTCCAGCTCGACGCCCATGAACACGTCCGTGGCCAGGTCGAGGGTGAGCTGCTTCATGTGGTCGTAGACCCGGAAGCCCGGCCCCGGCCGCCACGCCTCGACGCCCCGGGTGATGCTCGGGGCCATCATGTCCATATAGCTGCGCAGCTTGGGCCGGGTGAACGCCTGCTGCATGATGCGCCGGTGGTGCAGGTGCTCGTCGAAGTCCAGCAGCATGATGCCGCGGTGGAAGAACGGGCCGATGAAGTACGTCCAGGCGGGCCCGTTGGCGAACGCCTTGTCCTTGTTGACCAGCACGGCCTCGGCGGCCTCGGGCCCCTGGGCGGTCACCGTGCGCAGCCCCAGCAGCCAGCCCCAGGTCACCGGGCCGAACCGCTCGTACCGCTTGCGGGCGATGCCGAACGGGTCGCGCATCGTCTGGAAGGTGCTGCCGATCAGGGGGATGCCGGGGGCGCCGCGGACGGGCTTGAGACCGCTGCCCTCCGGCGGGGACGCGAGGATCGTGGGCATGGAGATCCTCCAACGAGGAACAGAACGGCGTTCAGTGTCTGCTTCGTTGTATCCCGCGGCCCGCGCCGGAGTCCAGCAACAGAAAGGACTTACTTACCCGGTGTTGCCTATCCCACACCGAGCACGCGGGCGCCCTCCATGCGGCCCGACCTCAGCCGTTCCCACATGTAGCGGCGGCGGGGCTTGCCGCTGGAGGTCCGCTGGATCAGCCCGGACCCGACCACGACGGTGACCTCCACGTCGCCGCCGAGCCGCCGCCGCAGGAACTCGCGGACGTCGGCCTCCCAGGGGGCCTCGCCGGTCTCGGCGAACAGCGCCACGCCCTTCGTCCCGGCCCCCGGCACGCTGGCCATCACGATCCGGCCCTTGCCCAGCCCGGTGATCTCGGCGAGCCGGGCCTCCAGGTCCTCCACGTACACGCTGCGGCCCCGGACCTTGATGCTGTCGCCCATCCGGCCGAGAACGAACAGCTGGCCCTCGTGGAAGAAGCCCGCGTCGCCGGTGTAGACCCTCCCGTCGATGAACCGGGTGGACTTGGCCTGCGCGCCCGCGTAGTAGCCGGGGCAGGCCGACGCGCCGCCGACCACGATCTCCCCCAGGTGCCCGGCGGGAAGCTCGTTGCCGTCGTCGTCCACGATGGTGACCGGCACGTCCTCCTCGGGCGTCCCGGTGCCGACCACCCAGCCGGACTTGGCGCCCAGCGACTGCGGCCCCAGGGTGTGCCGGTCGAGGATCCGCACCGGGCTGCCGAACGACAGCGACTCGGGGTCGGGCCGCACCGCCAGCGGGTCGCGGGCCACGTTGTCCATCGTGACCAGGAGCGTCGTCTCGGCCATCCCGTACGCGGGCTTGAACGCGTGCCGTGAGAACCCGAACGGCTCCACGAGCTGGGCGAAGCTCTCCAGCGCGTGCGGGTCGATCGGCTCGGCCCCGATCAGCGCCGTCTGCCAGCCCGACAGGTCCACGCCCTCCAGCTGCTCCGGCTTGACGCGGCGCGCGGTGTAGGCGTACGCGAACGGCGGGGCGGCGGTGTGCCGGGCCGTGGCGAAGCAGCGGAGCCAGCGCGCGGGGTCGCGGATGAACTGGTCGGGGCGCATCAGCCGCAGCGCGCCCTGCCGGGAGATCGGCGTCAGGAAACAACCGATCAGCCCCATGTCGTGGTACAGCGGCAGCCACGAGGCGACTTCGTGGTCGTCCTCGAACCCGGCGGTACGGGCGATCAGCTCGCAGTTGGCCTCCAGGTTCTCCCAGGTAACCATGACCCCGCGCGGCTCGCCGCTGGAGCCGGAGGTGAACTGCAGCAGCGCCAGCTCCCCGGCCTCCTGGACGTCGGCCTCGACGGCGGCCTGCCGGGGCGCCCACGGCTCGGCGTCCAGGTCGGCCGCCCGCAGCGCCCGCCCGGCCAGCTCGGCCAGCTCGCCCTCGGCGGCGATGGTCAGCCGGGGCCGCGCCTGGCGCAGGATCGCGGCCACGTGCGCCACGTAGTCGTCGCCGTCCTGGAACAGCGGCGGTGTGATCAGGCAGGCCGTGGCCCCGGCCGCCCACACGCCGAAGTAGGTCTCCACGCAGGTGAAGTCGGTCGGCAGCACCAGGCACACCACGTCGCCGGGCCGCACGCCCTCCTCGATCAGCGCCGCCGCCGTGCGCCGCGCCGCCGACGCCAGCGACGGGTAGTCGCGGTAGTCCCACCCGCCGCCGTCGGCCGCCAGATGAACGCCGCGGTCCGCCCGCGGCTTGTCCAGCCAGTCGCGCAGCGCTGAGGTCATCGCCATCCCTTTCCGAAGCCCGCCACGGGTCACGATCACCCACGTGACTCGGGGGTAACTTCACCAGCGGGCCGGTGTTCCCGTCAACCGGACCACCGAACGGGACGACTCGTCATCTCCGCGTACCTCGGGGTAACACCGACCTCACCGCGGCGCGGTTCTTGGCAGCAGGGTGACAACGCGAGGCCCGTGCCGCCATCTGCGGCTCCCCCGCCCGGTGACAGCCGTCACACGACGCGGGCCGGGGCGTGAGGATCAGGCGTGACCGCGGCGGGTCCCCGCGGTACGGGCGGCGAACCGGGCCACCAGCCGCCAGCCCAGCAGCTCCATCGCCAGGAACAGGGTCGCCACGACCACGAACGCCGCCGCCGTGCCCTGCCCGGACACCGCGCGCAGCGCCATCCCGCCCGCGACGGTGACCAGCCAGATCCCCACCCCGGCGGGCACCAGGTCGGCGGGGGCCCGCCAGGCCCGCAGCACCGCCCAGCCGGCGGCCAGCGCGAGCAGGAACGGCCACGCCGTCCCCGCGAACCCGGCCACCCCGCCGGACTCCTCGTGGCTGGCCCGCCCGATCGCGACGAACACGACCACGCTGGCGGCGTCCAGCGCCCCGGCCACCCAAGCACGCATATCCCGAGGCTATCGGCCCGCCCGGCCGCTCACGGCAGGCGGGCCACCCCGCCGAAGTCGTCGATCTCCCGCAGGTCGCCGATCTCGGCCTCGTCGGGCCGCCACAGCGCGGTGGACACCACGCCGGGCTCCAGCAGGTCCAGGCCGTCGAAGAACCGGGCGACCTCGGCCGGGGACCGCAGCGTCAGCCGGGGCGAGCCCCCGCCGTCGTTCCACTCCCGGACCGCCTGGTCCATCCGCTCCCCCCGCACCGCGTTCGTCGGGTGCGACAGCGCCAGGTAGCTGCCGGAGGGCAGCGCGTCCAGCAGCCGCCGCACGATCGCGTACGCCTCCCCGGCGTCCTCGACGAACTGCATGACGCCCAGCAGCATCAGCGCCACCGGACGGGAGAGGTCGAGCGTCGCGGCGGCGGCCTCCAGGATCCGCCCGGGGTCGCGCACGTCGGCGTCGACGTAGTCGCAGCGTCCCTCCGGCGTGCCGGTGAGCAGCGCCCGCGCATGCACCAGTACGAGGGGGTCGTTGTCGACGTAGACGACCCGGCACTCGGGGGCCAGCCGCTGCGCCACCTCGTGGGTGTTGTCCACCGTCGGGAGCCCGGTGCCGATGTCGAGGAACTGCCGGATCCCCGCGTCCACGACCAGGTGCCGTACGGCCCGCAGCAGGAAGCGCCGGTTGCCCCGGGCGTTCTCGACGATCTCCGGGAAGTAGCCCAGGATCCGGTCGCCCATCTCGCGGTCCGGCTCGTACCAGTCCTTGCCGCCCAGCCAGTAGTTCCAGATCCGCGCCGAGTGCGGCACGGAGGTGTCGAGCTGGTCGGCGAGCGGCTCCGGCGCGGTCATGATCCCCATCCTGACGGCGCGGCGGCCCCGGCGGGAGGCCGCCGGCCGGAGCAGGCCGCCGAGGTTGACCCGGCGGTGGGCCGCGCCGGAGGTTCCCCGGACCCTCCACCGGCTACCAACTCCCCGACGAAGGGAGGGCCATGGTCGAGCTGTTCCCGGCCATGCCGCTGGCCGAGTGGGCCGACGTCAAGGAGACCGTCCACCGGTTCGCGCAGATCGTGGGCAAGGTCCGGCTGGCGTCCAGCGTCCGGCGCAACCACTGGTGGAACGTCCCCTTCCACCTGACCGGCCGCGGCCTCACCACCCGCCCGATGGGGACACCGGGGCGCACCCCGGTCTTCTGCGTGGACTTCGACCTCGTCGGGCACCGGCTGGTGGTGGACGCGCTCGACGGGCGCAGCATCACCTTCCCCCTCACCGGCCAGTCGGTCGCCACCTTCCACCGGCTGCTGTTCGAGGCGCTGGACGACCTCGGCATCGAGGTGGAGATCCAGGCCGTGCCGTTCGACCTCGGGGACGACACCCCGTTCGCCGAGGACACCGCGCACGCCGCCTACGACCCGGCCCTGGACACCCGTTACTGGCGGGTGCTGTCGCAGGTGGCGCTGGTGCTGGAACGGCACGCCGCCGACTTCTGCGGAAAGATCAGCCCGGTGCACCATTTCTGGCACACCTTCGACATCGCGGTGACCCGGTTCACCGGACGGGTCGTCGGGGCCGGTCCGGAAACCGATCCGGTGACCCGTGAGGCGTACAGCTGGGAGGTCATCAGCGCGGGATTCTGGTTCGGCGACAAGGAACGGCCATGGCCGGCGTTCTACTCCTACACCGCACCCGAACCCGACGGCCTCGCCGAGGAACCGCTGCGCCCGGAAAACGCGTACTGGGAGGCCACCGACGGCAGCCACCTGGCCGTCCTGCGCTACGACGACGCCCGCGCCGCCGAGGACCCGGTGGGGGCCGTGCTGGCCTTCCTGGACAGCGCCTACGCGGCCGGGGCGCGCCGGACCGGATGCGACGCGGAGAAGTACGCCAGCCCGTACGGGGTGACCGATCCGTTCCTGACCTGAAATGTCACGAGGCCGATTTCCGACGAACGGAAACCGGCCTCGTGAATCCTGGTAGCGGGGGCAGGATTTGAACCTGCGACCTCTGGGTTATGAGCCCAGCGAGCTACCGAACTGCTCCACCCCGCGGCGATGTCCTCAACTCTATGAGGCCCGCATCCCTTACGCAAACCGAAGGTCCACCGGGAGTGTCGCCGGCCGCTCAGCGCCGCGCCGTCTCCGCCAGGTCCAGGAACACGACCACGTTGTCGCGGTAGCTGCGGCGGGACCGGTCGAACTTCCCCCCGCAGGTGATCAGCCGCAGCTGCGGTGTTCCGCCGGAGCCGTAGACCTCCCGGTCGGGCACCCGGTCCTTGGGGTAGCGGGCCGACCGGCGGACCACGAACGTGACCGTCGTGCCGTCCGCCCGGTCGATGTGGACCCGGTCGCCCGGCCGCAGCCGCCGCAGCCGGTAGAACACCGCCGGTCCGGAACGCGAGTCCACGTGCCCGGCCATCACCGCGGCCCCGGGCTCCCCCGGCTCGGGACCGGCCTCGTTCCAGCCGACCTCGTGGTAGCCGCGCGGGGCCGCCAGCCGTCCGCGCCCGTCCAGCCCCAGCGGGATCACCCTGGCGGACACCCCGATCGCGGGCACCCGCACCCGGACCGGATCGGCCGCCTGCCCGGCCGCCCGTCCGGGGGACGGGACGGCCGGGCG
>DATADI010000073.1:0-3503 GCA_036258615.1 Thermomonospora sp.
CGCCCGGCCGGTCACGACGTGTTTCACTCGGGGCGGGCCGGGGTGATCCCGATGTCGTCCAGGTCGTAGGCGACCGGGACCTCCAGCTGCTCGTACGTGCACGACTCGGGCGTGCGGTCCGGACGCCACCGGCGGAACCGCGCCGTGTGCCGGAACCGGTCGCCCTCCATCCGCTCGTAGGCGACCTCGCACACCAGCTCCGGGCGCAGCGCCACCCACGACAGGTCCTTCTTGCCCGTCCAGCGGGACACCGCGCCCGGCATCCGGTCGGCGGTGGCCTCCTGGTCCTGCCGCGCCCACGCCTCCCAGGGGTGCCCGGTCAGGTCGTCCATCCGGTACGGCCGCAGCTCCTCGACCAGCTCGGCGCGCCGCTTCATCGGGAACGACGCCGCGACCCCCACGTGCTGGAGCGCCCCCTGGTCGTTGTACAGGCCCAGCAGCAGCGACCCGACGATCGGGCCGGACTTGTGCCAGCGGAACCCGGCCACCACGCAGTCGCAGGTCCGCTCGTGCTTGACCTTGAACATCAGGCGCTTGTCGGGCTCGTAGGTGAGGCCGCGCGGCTTGGCGACCACCCCGTCCAGCCCCGCCCCCTCGAACTCCTCGAACCAGCGCAGCGCGGTCTCGTAGGAGTCGGACGCGATCGTCACGTGGATCGGCGGCTTCACCCCGGCCAGCGTCTCCTCCAGGCGGCGGCGCCGCTCGCCCAGCGGGGTCTCCAGCAGCGCCTCGTCGTCCAGCGCCAGCAGGTCGAACGCGACGAACGAGGCCGGGGTCGTGTCGGCCAGCATCCGGATCCGCGAGGCGGCCGGGTGGATCCGCTGCTGGAGCGCGTCGAAGTCGAGCACCTGGCCGCGGCGCAGCACGATCTCCCCGTCCACCACGCACCGTTCGGGCAGCTCCCGTTTCACCGCCTCCACCAGCTCGGGGAAGTACCGGGTCAGCGGGCGCTCGCCGCGGCTGGACAGCTCCACCTCGTCGCCGTCGCGGAAGACGATGCAGCGGAACCCGTCCCACTTGGGCTCGTACAGCAGGTCGCCCTGGGGCATGGTCTTGACCGCCTTGGCCAGCATCGGCGCCAGCGGCGGCGTGATCGGCAGGTCCACACGCCCATCCTGCCTCATCGGTAGCCTCGGGTCATGCGCCGCCTCCACCCCGAACCCGCAGGTCAGGTCGATCCCTTCGAGGAGTACGGGGACGTGGCGGGCCGGTGGCTGCGGGTCGGGATGGTGCTCAGCGCCGACGGATCGGTCACCGACGAGGAGGGCTGGAGCGACGGGCTCGGGGGAGCCGCCGACTTCGAGGTGTTCCGGACGCTGCGGGCGCTGGCCGACGGCATCATGGTCGGCGCCGCCACCGTCCGCACCGGCCGGATGGGACCCGCCCGGCTGCGCGCCGACCTGCGACGGCGGCGCACGGCCCTCGGCAAGGCCGGGCCCGCCGCGATCGTCGTGGTGAGCCGGTCGCTGGAGCTGGACTGGTCGCTGCCGCTGTTCACCTCCGCCGAGACCCCGACCGTCGTGGTGACCTCCCGGGCCGCCGCCGCCCGGGTCCCCGACGGCGTGCGGGCCGTGGGGGTGGACGACACCGGCGGCCTCGACCTGGCCGAGGCGGTGACCCGGCTGCGCGACGAGCACGGGCTGGCGCACCTGGTCTGCGAGGGCGGCCCCGCGCTGACCACCTCGCTGCTGCGCGCCGGGCTCGTGGACGAACTGTGCCTCAACATCGCGCCGACGCTGATCGGGAGCCGTCACCACACCCGGCTCCTCACGGAGCTGGACGCACGGGCCGAGCTGCGGCTCGGCGCCGTCTACACCGCCGACGACGTGCTGTTCCTGCGTTACCTGACCGGGCCGCGCACGTAGCGCAGGAACAGGAAGTCCTCCTCCTCGTACAGGCCGCCCAGCCGGAACCGGCCCGGCTCGGGCAGCGGCGGCCCGTTGAGGATGCGGGACGGGTCACCGGCGATCATCATCGGGCTCAGCGTCAGGCACAGCTCGTCCAGGACCCCGTCGGCGACCGCACGGGCCAGCACCGTCGGGCCGCCCTCGCACAGCAGCCGCCGGTGCCCGCGCGCCGTCAGCTCCTCCAGCGCCCGGGGGAAGTCGATGCCGTCGCGGCCCGCCACGATCACGTCCGCGACCCGCTCGGCGGCCCGCCGCCGGTCGGCCGGGGCGGTCTCGGTGGTCAGCAGGATCGTCCGGGCATCGTCGCGGGCCTCGGTGAACAGCGGCGCGGCCAGGTCCAGCGCCAGCCGACGGGAGATCACCGCCAGCGGCGGGGTGGGCGGCCGGTCGCCGCGCAGCAGGTCCCAGCCGGGGCCGTGCTCGACGGGGCCGTACCCCTCGACCCGGGCGGTCCCGGCCCCTACGATCACGACGTCGGCCATCCCCCGCAACGCGGCGAACAGCCGCCGGTCGCCGGGTGAGCCGAGCGCCTCGGTCCGGTCGCCGAACCAGGCGGCGCCGTCCAGGCTCGCGATCATGTTGGCGCGCAGCCAGGGCCCGTCCGGGGGATAGGCGTACGCCTCCTGGAGGCCGGTGAGTTCGGTGGGCAGCGAACGCATGGGACAACCATCTCACCCCCTGACGCGTGTTTCAGATGGTGCCGGAGGGAGACACGTGGACGACGATGCCGCATTCACCGCGTTCGTGCAGGCGCGCGGCCTGGAGCTGCTGCGCTTCGCGGCGGCGCTCACCGGGGACCGCGACCAGGCCGAGGACGTGGTCCAGGGTGCGCTGGAACGCCTGTACGGCCGGTGGGCGCGGGTGTCGCGGCGCGGCGACCCCGGCTGGTACGTGCGCCGCAGCATCGTCAACGCGGTGCGCGACGGCTGGCGCGGGCGCCGCCGCCACCCGGAGGTGCTGGGCCTGGCCGCCGCCGGCGATCCCGGGGACTCCTACGCGCCGATCGAGGAGATGCTGACCCGCGACGCGGTGCGGCGGGCGCTGGACGCGCTGCCGCCGCGCCGCCGGATGGTGATCGCGCTGCGCTACTGGGGCGGCTACACCGAGGCCGAGACCGCCCGGCTGATGGGCATCTCGGTCGGCACGGTCAAGAGCCAGGCGCACCGCGCGCTGCGGGAACTGCGGGACCGGCTGGAGCAGTCCGAGCCGGCGGGGACGCGACAGGGGGCGGTGCGATGACCACGGGCGGCGGGCCGGGACCGGACCGGGCCGACGGGCTGCCGGAGCTGATCCGCGACACGATCGACGCCGACGTCCGGGGCCTGGTGTTCCCGGGCGCGATGGCCGACCGGGTCATCCACGGCAGCCGGGCCCGCCGCCCCTGGGGCCGCGCCCAGGCCGCCGTGCTCGCCGGGCTGACCGTGCTGTCGGGTGCCGGGGTGGTGGGGGTCGCCGCGCTGGTGCCCTCGTCCGGCCCGGACGAGGGGGAGGGCGCCGCCGCGCGGCCCTCGCCGACCGCCCGCCGGGCCGGGCCGTCCCCGGCCGACGTGCGCCGCCTGGTCCGGGTGGGGTACCTGCCGGCGGGCTGGCGGGCGG
>DATADI010000074.1:0-4456 GCA_036258615.1 Thermomonospora sp.
GGGTCGTCCGGGCCGCTGACCAGGGCGGTGCCGCGCCCGACTCCGGCTCCGGCCAAGGCGACCGCCGCGGCGGCGGTGTCGGCGGCGCTGATCCGGCGGCTGGAACGGGAGCTGGGCGAGACCGCGGCGCGGCTGGCGGCCCTGGAACACCAGGTCACGGTGGCCCGGAACGCCGAGGGGGCCCGCGCGGTGTCGCTGGACGCCGTGGAGCAGACGGTCGGCACGCTCTACCGGGAGCTGCTGGACCGGCTGGCGCGGGAGGAGGGCGCGGTCCGGGGGCTGCTGTTCGCCGAGGACGCCGCCCTGGAGCCGATGCTCACGACGGCGTACGAGCGGTGCGTGGCCGAAAGTGGCCTGCGGCTGCGGGCCAAGGAGCCCGTCCCGGGGGTTCCCTGGTCGACGGGCTACCTGCTGTCCGGGGACGATCCGGAGGAGACGGCGATGCGGCTGGTCGCCCAGGCGCGTGCGCTGGACCGGGCCGACGACCCCTCGGCGCTGTGCGCCCTGCTGACCGAGCTGGCCCAGCTGGACGGCGAGGGCTGCGCGCGGATCGGCTCGTTCACCGCCGTGCGCACGCGGGACGCGCTCGTCTGCGGGATCCTCACCGAGGAGCCCGGCGCGACCGAGCCCGCCGAGCTGGCGGCGCACCTGGACGGGCACGCGACCACGCTGCGGTGGGAGGCCGGGCGGTTCCCGGTCGCCGGTTAGCCGCCGGGCGGCGGCTCAGGGCCACAGCATCCGCGCGGTCGCCTGACCGGTCACCGCGTCCTCCTCGACCACGAAGCCCAGCGGGCACCACGGGCGGCGCGCGGCGTCCACCTGCACCACCAGGCACAGGCCCAGCGCCGGGTCCACGTACGCGACGTGCCGCAGCGCCCGCAGCTCCTCGCGGGTGGCGGCGCGCGTCTCCGGACGGGACGGGTCGTACAGCGCGGAGGTCATGGCCTGGCAGCCGTACCGCCACAGCGACCGGGCGGTGACCACGCGGTTCCCGGCGCGCCGCAGGTCGGCGACGATCACCACGCCCGCGTCGGGGCCGTCCGGCAGCACGGCGGTGTCGGCGGGGCCGGACGGCTCGTCGTCGGGCTGCACCGGCCCGCCGAACGGCCGGTAGAGGGACTGCGGGTTCAGGGTGTCCACCACCAGCACGCCGTGGTGCCGCTGCCGGAACCCGGTGTCGCGGGACCGCACGTTCAGCGCCGCCCAGCCAGCGTCGTCCGCCCGCCGCCCGGGGCCCGCGCCCAGCCCCCGGACACCGACGCCCGCGAAGTGGACGCTCAGGTCGAGCGCGAGGCCGGAGTCGTCCGCCCACACCGGGAACGGCGCCCCCGGGTCGCCGCCGGGCGGCAGGAACACCGCCTCGGCCAGTTCCTCCGCGCGGCGCGTCAGCACGCCGGTGACGCCCTGCCCGGGGAAGGCCCCGTCCACGACGACGAGCAGGGCCCGCCATGTGACGCTCGCCGTGAACGTCCGGAGGAAGTCGCCGGGCAGCGGAACGCCCTCGGACTCCGGTGCGGGATCCTCACGCGGCGTCGCCGCCGTCGGCTCCGCCGACAACCCCCGCGCCACGGCGGGCGGCGGCTCCGCCACCGGCTCGTCGAGGACGGGCTGCTTCAGGACCGTCTCGTCGGAGACCGGCTCCTGGGAGGGCGACGGGAGGGGCTTGGCGTGGCGGCCCCTCGGGGGCGGGGCGGGCTCCTCCTCCGTCACCGGTGACCAGTCCTGGGACGCGGCCGGAGGGTCCGGCGCCGTCGTCTCGGGTGCGGACTCCTCCGCGGCGCCGGGTTCGGCGGGGTCTTCGGGGCCTGGACTCGGGGGGCCGCCCATGTTCATGGAGTCGATCGTCGGCCCCCCGGCGGCGCGCCGCAAGTCGGTTCGGCGGAACCACGCGGCCCCGGAGGTCACAGATATGTCCACAACAGGCAAACGCCACTGATCACTCATTGACACCCATACGGCACGGATGGATGATCGCCCCGCCACCGTTCGATCCGCTGCCGGGAGGCAGGATGCAGCGCAGGCACCTCCGGTTCAAACCGTCCACGTCCCTCGTCGCCGTGGCGGCGCTCCTGGCCGGAGTGCTGACCGCGGCGCCCGTCCAGGCGACCCCCAGACCACCCGACGCGGCCTCGCAGCGGGTGGACGTCTACACCGGCGACCTGACCCACCAGCAGTTCACGGCGCTGCGGTCGGCCGGGATCGACCACGCCGAGGTCGCCGTCACCCGGTCCGCGCGCGGCGGCGCGCGGGACGCCCGGGTGCGCGTCGAGCTGACCATCACCGGCGTCCAGGCCCGTGACCTGGCCCGCCGGGGCATCAGGCTGTCGCTGAAGAAGATCGCCGGGAAGACCGCGTCGCAGCGCGCGTCCGCCCTGCAGGAGAAGGTGTTCCGGCCCTACAGCGGCGCGGGCAACATCCGCGAGGAGCTGCTCAAGGTCGCCGCCGACCACCCCACGATCGCCAAGACCGTGGACATCGGCCGCAGCGTCCAGGGCAAGCCGATCACCGCCGTCCGGGTGAGCAAGAACGTCGGCAGGCTCAAGGACCGGCAGCGGCCCGCCGTGGTCTACCAGGCCACCCAGCACGCCCGTGAGTGGATCACCCCCGAGATGGTGCGGCGGCTGCTGCACCACTACGTGAACGGGTACGGCAAGGACGCCGAGCTGACCCGGATCATCGACACCACGGACCTGTGGTTCATCCCGGTGGTCAACGTGGACGGCTACGACTTCACGTTCACCGAGGGCAACCGGCTCTGGCGCAAGAACCTGCGCGACAACGACGGCGACGGCCAGATCACCGGCCAGGACGGCGTCGACCCCAACCGCAACTTCCCCTACAAGTGGGGCTACGACAACGAGGGCTCCTCGCCGGTCCGCACCAGCGAGACCTACCGGGGCCCCTCGCCGGGCTCGGAGCCGGAGACGCAGGCGCAGATCCGGCTGTTCCAGCGGATCCGACCCAAGTACGCGATCAACTGGCACTCGGCCGCCCAGCTCCTGCTGTACGGGGTGGGCTGGCAGGCGCTCACCTCCAGCCCGGACGACGTGATCCACCAGGCGATCCTGGGCGACATCGACAAGCCCGCGGTGCCCGGCTACATCCCGCAGCTCGGGGCGCAGCTCTACACGACCAACGGCGAGACCGACGGTCACATGGACAGCCTCGGCACGCTGACCCACACGCCGGAGATGTCCACCTGTGAGGTGGCGGCGAACTCCGACCCCGACGATCCGTGGGAGCCGGAGAACTGCGGCAGCGTGTTCGAGTTCCCCGACGACGAGAAGCTGATCAACGCCGAGGTCACCAAGAACTACCGGTACGCCATCGACGTGGCCAAGTCCGCGCACCGGCCGGACGCGCCGTACTCGCCGGTCGGCCGCACCGTGCCGGACTTCGCGGTCGACAAGTTCGGCACCTCCTACGGCGACACGCAGGAGGCCGCCTCGGTCATCCGCCGGTCGCTGGGCGACAAGCGGATGCACTACCGCGTCAACGGCGGCAAGGTCCGCACCGTCAAGGTCGCCGAGTGGAAGGGCGGCGAGCGGTTCGGCCGCGACGGCACGCACTACTTCGCCGAATACCGGGGCAAGGTGAAGGGCCAGCGTCCGGGTGACCGGGTCGAGGTGTGGTTCTCCGGGACCAAGCGGGGCCGCACGGTGAACAGCCCGCACTTCACCTACAAGGTCCGCGACGACCGGAACGCCCAGGTCCTCGTGATCGCCGACGAGGACTACAAGGGCGTCAACCCCACGTATCCGGCCGGGACCAACGCGCCGCGCTACGCCGCCCAGTACGTCGAGGCGATCCGGGCCAACAAGATCAGGTCGGTGGTCTGGGACATCGACCGCGACGGGGTGCCGCACGACCTGGGCGTCCTCAAGCACTTCGACGCGGTGGTCTGGTACCTGGGCGACAACCGGCTGACCCAGGACGCCGCCGACGAGCCGGTGCAGTCGGTGGTCGGGCCGTTCCCCGACTCGCAGGTCGCCGACCGCGCCAAGGACCTGGTGCTCAACGTCCGCTCGTACCTCAACGAGGGCGGGAAGCTGCTGCACACGGGTGAGACCAGCAGCTACTTCGGCCCGCTGCGCGGCGCCAACGGCGGCGGGATCTACTTCGGCCTCAAGGGTCACCCCGAGCGGCCGTGCTTCCTGTCCACCAGCTTCCGTGACGACTGCGAGCTGCTGTCGGACGACTTCGTCCAGTACTACCTGGGCGCGTACGACCGGGCCGTGGTGGGCAAGCCGACCGGGTTCACCGGTGACGGCCGTCCCTACCAGGGCGTCGACGCCGACCTGGCAGGCACGACCAGCAACCCGCTGAACGAGGCGGGCGGCTTCCAGGTCACCAGCACGGTGCTGCCCGCCGACGAGTTCCCGCAGTTCCGCAGCTGGAAGGCGGGCGACTACGTCGGCGCGGCCGGGCCGTACGAGCCGGTCGAGGGCAAGTGGTA